>USFD01000163.1 GCA_900553885.1 uncultured Ruminococcus sp. | reverse complement strand
CTTCCGAATATTTTCCGTTATTTCTTAATCTAAGTTCATTTCGGCAAATCCGAATCTTCAGTCCAGATACATTTTCGATCCCATCCACTGTTTCATATGGTCAAGCATTTTCTGGTCCGGCTCAATGTAGATACATACTTTTTTCTGATCCATGGCCGTCTGAATGGCAAAGACTCCGTCAGAAGATCTTCCGGAGGAAAAGTCATATGTTTTATCCGGATGGTAGGAATTCATCCGGGGAGACTGCTTCGGAGCGATCAGTTCCGCTGCCTGGATGTCAAAATTCATCAGGGATTTTCTCTTTGCTCTGTTATAAATCGCATCGATCTGCAGATCGTGGTTCAGAAGCGTATACTCATATTCCACATTCAGTCTGGGAAAGATAAAGTAGTAAGCCAGAAGCGCAATCAGCACTGCCGCAAAGAACGACGTCATGCCGATAAAAGGCATTCCGCCAATGGCCACTGCTATAATAAGAAGAATCACTAATATGCGGACAACCATATCATACGGCTTCGGTTTACGTGTTACAAGCAATTCGTAAAGTGCGTCATTCATTGTTTACTGGTTCCTTTCTGTATGCATATAATTCATCACCATAGTGGCAATTTTAAATGTCATGGCGTCTTCAAAAATACGAAGATCCAGTCCCGTCCGTTTCTGGATCTGCTCAAGACGGTAGATCAGAGTATTCCTGTGCATATGCAGCTGCCTGGATGTCTCTGCGATATTAAGATTATTCTGGAAAAATCTGTTGATCGTCGCCGTGGTCTCATCATCAAATGCTTCCGGACTTTTATTGCCGAAGATCTCTTCCAGAAAACTTTCACAGATAGATAGGGGCAGCTGATAAATCAGCCTTCCGATTCCCAGCTCATTGTATGGGAAAACCGTCTGCTCAGAATAAAACAGTTTCCCTACCTGCAGAGCCAGGCTTGTTTCCCGGAAGGCGGAAGAAAGATCTGATAACGTATCAATAACAGAACTATAGGACAGCTGAACATGCGTCAGAGCTTCCGTATTCAGCGTATCCACAATGATACGGGCGATCTGCCTCATAGAATCCGCTGTTTCATCGGCTTTCAGGGGCCGGAGAACAGCAATACGTTTTTCGCTCATAGGGACAAGGTAGGTCTTGCTCCGGGACGGAAACAGATTTTTCAGAATCTCTGTCAGCGTATCGTCTATCGTCCTTGCCTCAAGAAGAAACAGCACCCTTTTCTCTTCCGGAACAATGTGAAGACGTGCAGCCCTTTCCCCGATGTCGTAGGATGGAATTCCATCTGTCATAAGACTTTTCAGGAAGTCGGCTTTATTATATTTTTCTTTGTAGGCGGCACACAGACAGCGGATCTGTGACAGCGCCAGCTCTGTCTCTTCCGGTGTAACCGCCTTCACTGACACTTCGACCCCTGTTATACGTTTCAGTTCACCGAGTGCCCTGTCAAGTTCTGATGTATAATCCATAAAAAACTCCGATATACAGAAAAAGCTGCACTTTTTCAGTGCAGCCCCTCCTTTTTAATCATAAGCGGTGCCGGCCGGTCCATACAAACCATCCGGCGGCAAATAGCATCTTCGCAACCGCTCAGCTGCTATTCCGATTTTAAAACATTAGTTTGTAATCGTCAACTCTGTTTCTTTGTCAAATACATGGATCTTCTCCATATCAAGAGCAAATACAGCCTTATCGCCTGTTCTCAGCGTCGTACGCGGATTTACGCGTGCTGTCATCTGAGTTCCCTCTACGTCAAAGTACAGGAATACTTCTGCGCCGAGCAGCTCATAAACCTTGATGGTAGATGTGATCACGCTGTCCGGTGAGTTGCTGATAAATGCTTCTGAATCATGTACATCCTCAGGACGGATACCAAGTACAACTGTCTTTCCGTCGTATCCTCCCTCGATAAGTGCCTTTCTCTTGGAAGCCGGTACTTTCAGTACGTGTTCGCCGACTGTAAGTGTTACATCCTGTCCGTTCACTTTGCATACCGCATCCATGAAGTTCATCTGCGGAGATCCGATGAATCCTGCCACAAACAGGTTGCACGGTGTATTGTAAAGGTTCTGCGGTGTATCTACCTGCTGAACAACTCCGTCTTTCATAACAACGATTCTTGTACCAA
>USFD01000162.1 GCA_900553885.1 uncultured Ruminococcus sp. | reverse complement strand
GGATGTCCAACCTTTAACGGAATGTACATGCTGCTTCACCAGGGCGTAAAAGCATTCCACATCTGGACCGGACTGGATATGCCGGTTGAGATTGTAAGAGAGAAATATTTTAAATAATCCATCCCTGTTAATACACGATCCGCATATTAATTCCCTGTGGGAAATCTCCGTATTTTTCTCCGAAGAGATTGATTCCACCCTGATTTATGGCATCCGGGCGCACTCCGATCCTCAGAGAAATATACGGTTTTCCTGACAGGCGCACGGTTTCCAGTATATTCTCATCGTTCACCTTAATCTCATTGATGTAACATCCATCTTTTCGCAGAGAAACTCCTGTCATAAATCCATACTGCGTCAGACCTATGGGCCATACATTTGGTGTCAGTCTTCCTCTTCTTGCTCCCAGATCTCCCGGACATGTATAAGTCCCAATCTCTGTTCCATTAACTGAAAAAGTAATATCCGACGGCCACTGGGCATTATATCCAGGTGCTTCCGAACAGAGTTCCATGGAAAAGTTCATCTCCTGGATGTTCCAGAGGGGATTTATTTTGTTGGGAAAACGATATTCTATATATCCCCGGCTGAACCAGATCAGCTGCGCCTGCTGCCTGTCCGTCGAATAAAAAGACCTTGGATCATCAAAAGTATCAATTACCCCGTTCATTCCCGCCAGGCCACAGGAAGGTTCCACCTGAAAATCTGTATAATTTCCAAGGGGCATCTGGTATACCAGCGTATTTTCCGCCGCGCTGATATCCGTATCATACGCTTCCAGATGAAACGAAATAAAATCGCACATGCAGACTCTCATGGAGCCATGAATTCCCGGCTGGCTTTCTGTAGATACCAGATGAGCATCCTCCAGACAGCGGATATGCAGCGCTGTTGAAGACAACGGGATTCCCAGTCTCCTGGAAATTTCCTGCAGTGACAACGGATGCACCTTTATCAGATTCAAAATATCAATCCGTACCGCTGAAGACAGCGCCTTTCCGATTGCTGTGATCCATGGTTTGTGACTCTCTGTTGACAGGTTCAGTTCCAGTTCCTTTTCTGTTGTAATTCCCTGACTGATTCTTTCTTCCGCCATTCTTTTTCCTCCGTTTCAAGATTCATGTAATGAATATCTGCTTCTTTTCTTATTTATTTCATTATTTATGTAATAAATATCATTTTTTCAAAAATATATACAAATTGCATTATACATTCTTGTTACAATCGCAGATTTGCGTCATTTTGCATTAAAATCATTGATTTTTTCGAATTTTATGACTACAATTATGAGTATAAAAAAGAGAAAAAACTTTTTGAAGCTTCGTTTTTTCCTCTACTTCCAGTAATTATGTAATAAATTTATTAACCCTATTATATGGCAGCCAGCGTAACCTGACAACATTCTTTTTATATCCCGGGCAATACCCATTACGGATATTTCAATATTGATTTTACTCAAAGAAAGGATTTAACTCTATGAGAAATGAATATCCGCGCCCTGATTTCATCCGGGAGAAATGGATGCCTTTAAATGGTACCTGGAATTTTCAGGACGGAACCGACAAAACTCCCGTAAAAATCCAGGTTTCCTTCCCGCCCCAGAGCAGACTCAGCGGGTTTCAGAAAGAACTTACTTCTGACAGAATCACCTATCAGCGAAATTTTTTTATCCCGGCAGAGTGGATCGGTCAGAGAATTCTTCTTCACTTCGGAGCTGTTGACTACAAATGCAGCGTATTTATCAACGATCATTGTGTCGGCTTTCATGAAGGCGGTCAGTCCTCTTTCACCTTTGATATCACAGATTTTCTTTCCGGAGGTGAAGAAACACTCACCGTGGCAGTTACCGATTACCTGCATGATGAAACCGTTCCCAGAGGCAAACAGTTCTGGAAATCATCCGGCGAGTTTATCTGGTACACGCAGTCCAGCGGCATCTGGCAGTCCGTATGGCTGGAGCCGGTAAATGAAGCTCACCTGGAAAAACTGTGCGGTCTTTCCTCAGACTGTGACTTTGTCGCAATCCGCCCGGAAGCCGTCCTGATTTCTCCGGAAACGTTGAATGATGCCGTGCATTTCCAGGGAAAGATCACCGGTGTGATGCTGCGTGGAACTACCATTTCCTACACCATAGACTGCGATGGTATCGAATTACGGGCAGATACCCTGTTTGAAACCAACCGGCAGCGCAATATGGGCGAAATGCTTCAGCTCCAGATTTTGAAAGAAGATATTCTTCATCTTCATTAATAACTCCTGACTTTACGGAGGTATTCCCTGCAAAAAAACTCCCACCAACAGGCAGCTATAAACAGCTGTCTCTGTCAGCGGGAGTTTGGTTATGTTATTTTATATCTTCTTATTTCTTTTCTTCCTGAACTTCGATCTTACGGATAGTCTTATTCTTGATCTCTTCTTTGATGAAGCTGATGAACTCGCCAAGATCTTTCATTCCTTCATCACCAAGGTAACGGCTTCTTACGGAAACCTTGC
>USFD01000161.1 GCA_900553885.1 uncultured Ruminococcus sp. | reverse complement strand
GTAAAGCAGCGCCGGTTCTTAGAGCGCGTTTTTTGCGCTCTTACGTACCGCTGCGCCTGCGGTCCGAGCGCAAGTGTGTCCCTCCGGCACCACACCAGTCTCTCCCGGCGTCCCTTCTCAATTACACAAATCCGGATTCGTTTCAAACTGGTCTGGTATAAAAGTGTGTAACTGGCCATTTCTGATAAGCCAGTTGTATGATATTATTTCCCGGAGAAATAAACAGAAACAGGAGATATTATGACAAAAAAAATAGCAGTGATCAATGATCTGTCAGGATTTGGCAAGTGTTCACTTACAGCGGCAATATCTGCGATTGCGGCTATGGGAGTGCAGCCGTGTCCTCTTCCGACAGCAATATTAAGCGCTCAGACCGGTTATCCCAGCTATTTCTGTGACGATTATACAGATAAGATGGATGAATTCCGGAAAGAATGGAAGAAAATGGGCGTATCATTTGACGGAATTTATACCGGGTTTATGGCAGGAGGCCGCCAGATCGAAAAGGTATTTGATTTCCTGGACGATTTTTATACGGAAGGCACCTTCCTCCTGGTGGATCCGGTAATGGGAGATAACGGGCGCCGGTATGATATGTTTACGCCGGGACTTTTAACTATGATGAAAGAACTGGTCAGAAAAGCCGATATCATCACACCTAATCTTACGGAATTGTGTCTTCTGACAGACACAGATTACCACATAATCGGAGAAATCACGGATCAGAAAGAACTGACCGGCAGGATTGAACAGATGTGCGCAAATCTGACAGGAAAAGGCGGGAATGCCGGACCGAATGAAGTGGTCGTTACCGGAATCTGCTACACAGATCAGACGGATGGCGTGCGAAAGGTCGGAAATCTGGCATTTTCCGGAGGGCATGCGGACTTTTCTTCCTTCCCGTTTATCGGAGAAAGTTATTCGGGAACCGGTGATCTGTTTGCATCCATGATTGCCGGAGGCCGCGCCCGGGGAGACTCCCTGAAACAAACAATGACGCTGGCCGGCCGGATTATAGAGCTGGCGATACAGGACTCTGCAAAGCGCAATGTTCCAAGGAATGACGGCGTGGATTACGAACAATATCTCTGGATGCTGGCAAAACAGACATCCGGTTCAGATTGTGAAACTATTTAAGGGAGGCTGAAACAGAATGCAGAAAAACCGTGAAATAATAAGAAAAACAGACGGCAGAGAGAAGACGGTAAAGATGGCGGCGGCAGGTCTGTTTGCGGCAATGATCGCCCTTATGACAGCTTATATCTGCCATATTCCCTACGGAGCCAATGGAGGATACATTCATTTCGGAGATGCGCTGATCTATCTGGCGGCAGTATTTCTTCCAAAGCCTTATGCCCTTGCCGCAGCAGCAATCGGCGGCGGCGTGGCGGATCTTCTGACAGCACCTATGTGGGCTCCGGCAACAGTCCTTATAAAAATGGCCATTGTGCTTCCTTTTTCAGGAAAAGAGGAGAAAGTCCTGACGCCCAGGAACTGGGCGGCGCCCTTTGCAGCCGCGGCCATTTCTGCGGCAGGATATTATCTGGCGGAAGGGATTTTATTCGGTTCCTTTATCACGCCGGCGGCATCTCTGGCCGGCAGCCTGATTCAGTCCGGCGGAAGCGCGGTATTTTTCTTTGCGCTCGGTGCAGCCTTTGACAGAGCACGTGTGAAAGGAAAAATTCAGCGGATGATGCATCTCGACAGCAGAGCATAGCACAGCCCGGATGCAGCGGCACATCCGTTATTCCGCAACAGGGAAAACAGTATCGGATCCTTGTCCGCGCTGAACCGGCCGGAAAACATAAAACAGACTAACATGCAAGATTAGGAAAACAAAGCAGACAGTTAAAGGAGAATGAGAAATGGCAGATATATTGTATACGTATAAAAATGAAGTCTATGTAAATCTTACAAATAAATGTGACTGCAGCTGTACTTTCTGTATCCGCAGTCATAAGGACGGAGTGGGGGATGCAGAGACGCTGTGGCACAAAACAGATCCCACACTTGAAGAGATCAAAAAGGCTATGGACGCGTTTGATTTTACCGGATATGAAGAGCTGGTGTACTGCGGGTACGGTGAACCGACCTGTGCACTGGATAATCTTATCGCCTCTGCAAAATATGCAAAAGAAAAACTGGGCATAAAAGTAAGAGTAAACACCAACGGTCTGGGAAGTCTTTATAACAAAAGAGATATCGTTCCGGAACTGAAAGAAACAGTGGACGCTGTATCCATAAGCCTTAATGCCCCGGACGAGAAAAAATATATGGAAGTGACAAGACCTCAGTTTGAAAATGCGTTTCAGGGAATGCTGGATTTCGCAGCAGAATGCAGCCGGGAAGGGCTGGACGTCCGTTTCACAGTAGTAGATGTACTGCCGGAAGAAGAAATCGAGGCAAGCAGAGCACTGGCTGATTCAATGGGGATCGGACTCAGAGTGCGGCATTTTGCATGATCATTCGGATTTGCCGAAGGGAATTTCCGGATAGCAGACACAAACCGGAAGAAACAAAGAAGTTTTTGTAAGACGGATTCAGAAGATGGGGACAGGGAATTCTGATTTCGTTCCATGAGTTAAGAAAAATAAACGGAACCTGAGAATCAGCTAAAAGCAGGAT
>USFD01000160.1 GCA_900553885.1 uncultured Ruminococcus sp. | reverse complement strand
CCTCTTTTTATTTAAGAATAATTCCTATCTTTGCCAATAATAATTATACACTAACAAATCGAGCCGGAAAATGGGCGGTATGTTGGTACGACTCACGTATTCGCAGATGTGGGGCGGGGGATTCCGGTTCCGTTCTATGGAATAAGAAAATCTGTACGACTTCGGAGCGGAATTTTGTAAAACTTAACACCCTGAATACAGGCGTCAGAATTTTCAATGGAGCCGTTCAAACAGAACGTGAGTTTCCATTGAAAATTCTGTCTTTAGCCTGTATCCAGGGTGTTGTAGTTTTACTATTCTACGGAACGGAATTCATAATTTCCTCATCCGATCTCCGTATACGATTCTGCTTTGCTCTGTATCCGGATGTTTTCATAGGTATCCCTAATCACAGTTCCTGACAAATTTCAAAGCGGACCGGATTAGCAGGTTGCCCCGCCTTTCAGGTGTTTCTGCGCCTTGATATTCTCTTCTTTTCTTGCCAGCAGATCATCTGACAGAAGCTGTTCCTGAACGTTTTCAAAACCGATTCTTGCCACAGTATCTGCAAAACGCTCTCCTGTAATACCCTGCTCACGGAAGAGAAGAATTGCCTTTTCCACAATGGAAAGAACCTCGTCTTTATCGGTGAAGACTTTATCCAGGTATCTTCCCTGGGCTACTTTCTTGCCCCAGCGTCCGCCGATATAGATCCGGTAACCGTTGGTGTAATCCTCAATTGCATGGAACGGGCACCTGCCTACGCAGCGTCCGCAGTGGTTACATGCATTTTCATCAATGGTAATCTTGCCGTCCACCAGTTTTGCCACTTTGATCGGACAGTTATTCTCAATCTGGCACACCTTGCAGCCGCGGCATTTTTCCAGGTCAATCTGGGGCACTCTCTGACCGATAATACCCAGATCGTTCAGATCCGGTTTTACACAGTTATTCGGGCAGCCGCCTACTGCGATCTTGAATTTGTGCGGAAGTTTTACTTCCCTGTAGCCATGATAGAAACGCTCGTGAATCTCCTCTGACAGAGCAAAGGTATCAATGAGTCCGTACTGGCATGTTGTTCCTTTACAGGATACAACCGGACGTACCTTGGAGCCGGTTCCGCCGGTCTCAAGGCCTGCCTGCATCAGATATTCTCTCAGGGGTTCAATATTATCAAATGGCACGCCCTGAATCTCCATCGTCAGACGGGAAGTCATTGTCACTTCTCCGCTGCCGTATTTTTCCGCTGCCTCGGCAATTACTCTTGCCTCGTCTGCCGTGATCTTTCCGTTTCTTGTAATAACACGGCCATTGAATTTATCCGGAGTTCTCTTATCCTTCAGGAATCCCAGCGCTTTCACCCGGGTCTCCTCTTCCTTTGAGACTGCCGCGTCTGCATTTTTCACTTTCACGTCATTAAAGAATGTTGCCCCCTCCAGGACGACAGTGTTCTTATATCCGTAATAGCGCATCCGGTTCTGGAGGAAGTATGCTCTCTTTCCTTTGGCGCATACAAGCAGAATTTTTTCGTCTTTATCCAGGCCTTCAATCTCACCGTTCACCTGTGCCAGATTTACATAGAAGGCTCCCCGGATCGCCGGCTCCGGCTGCACGTCAACCACACGGTATCCTTCCGCTTTTCCTGCCGCATACTCAGCCGGAGTCATGCTGACAATGGTTCCGTCAATCTTGTTCATCAGTACGTAAACGGCCTGTACGAAGGGATGAATTGCTGTAGAAAACGGCGGTGCATATGCGAAATCAGCATTTTCATAATCGTCCAGTCTGGCGTTCATATTAATGCCCATAACAGCAATATCAACCATCTTGTCCACAGCGCCCGGTCCGAATACCTGAACGCCCAGCAGCTTTCTTGTTGTCCGGTCCGCAATCAGTTTCGTAATAAAGAAGGAAGCATCCGGATAATAGTGGGCTTTGTCATCCGTCGGCACAAGAGCAGTGATTACATCATAGCCTGCTTCTTTCGCCTGCTCTTCTGTCAGTCCGGTACGTCCGATATTCAGTCCCGGCAGCTTAACCACGCCGGTTCCAAGCACACCCGGATATGTCTTCTGCTGGCCTGCAAGCACCTGAGCCAGTGTGCGTCCCTCCATATTTGCAGAAGATCCCATAGGTGACCACTGCCGTTTTCCTGTAATGCGGTTTGTCACCATCACACAGTCTCCTGCCGCATAGACGTCATCAAGATTCGTCTTCATCTGTCCGTCTGTCAGAATCGTTCCCTTAAACATCTCAATCCCTGTATCCTGAAGGAATCCTGTATTCGGGCGGATGCCGGCAGCCATGATCAGCATTTCACAGGGCAGGACTCCTGCAGAAGTCTTTACTCCCGTTACCTTATCTGTTCCCAGCACAGCTTCCGCGCTGGTTCCGGTAATCACGCGGATTCCCTGATTCAGAAGATGTTTCTTTGCATACGCTGCCATCTCCGGGTCAAGAATATTCGGAAGGATCTGGGAAGCGAAATCAATAACCGTCACATTGATTCCTCTTGCCTGCAGATTTTCCGCCGCCTCAAGACCGATAAATCCCGCTCCGATTACAACTGCTTTTTTCACATTATTCTTCTCTGCATATGTACGGATGCCTTCTGCGTCGTCCGGTGTTCTCATCCGGAATACGCCCGGAAGTTCTTTTCCTTCGATGGGAAGTT
>USFD01000159.1 GCA_900553885.1 uncultured Ruminococcus sp. | reverse complement strand
TGATCTGCACAAAATACTGACTGGAATCTACATTGCAGAAATAGCGGTAGCCACGACTCTTATAATATTCATACTTGGCATTATCAGAGGTATATCCTTCCCAGTCGCCGATATCTGCGCCAAAGGCAAAAATGATCATGTCGGTTTTTCCAAGGATCGGTGCTACATATTTCTCCCATTTCTTGTTATCTGTTTTCAGTTCAGCCGCAGTAGAAGAAGTTGCATTTCTGTGGCCCCAGGTATGGCTTGCAAATTCCCAGCCGTCTTTTTTCATGGCTTTTGCCACTTTTTTGGCTGCTTTTACTTCTTTATTATAGTCAAAATCCGGGTTAGCCTTGAGAAAAGCTTTCTGGTCGTCCTGAAGGTTCTTTTTTGACTTATATGCACCATCTGTACGGTATCCCAGCACTCCGTCATAACCGGTCATTGCCAGGATCCCCTTTCTTCCATGGTAGGAAAAATCAGGATGTTCCTTAATAAAAGAATCCAGGATCGGCACAACATCGTAATCGCCGGTCACAACCGTTCCGTCAGCCTTTTTATATTCACATTTAATGTCTCCATTATCATCGATCACCAGTTTTGTGGCAAATCCATCTCCATCCATGTAATGATAATAGCTGACATCATCTTCAGAAAGTACGAAAGGAATCTTGCCCTCCGGAAGCATGATCTTGCCTCTGCTCATGGTTCCGTCATCATTCACTACCGCCATGTCGTGAGGGCTTACCAGAACATATCCCTTATCATACATAATCTGGATCATTTTTTTGAACTCACTGACTGTCGTCATCATCTGATTATATCCTGCCTCATCAGAATCCCCGTCAAAAGCCAGAGAGGTGTCTACGATAAGGGAATGGAAAAACACATGTGTCACCTGCTCAAGAGGATACTCTACACAGGCATCTCTTTTTTTCATATAGGAAGCAGCTGCCTTCTGCATTTTATCACTGGTGGCAAATTTCCAGTTGTTCTTCAGAACAGAAATCGCTCCTGTATAATCATACTGCTGAGCCAGTTTCTTTGCCTTTGCGAGAAGTGCCTTTTCATTGGAGGAAGTACTGCCGGAAGTGTCCTCTGACTTCTCACGTTTCTGTGTTTCTTTTTCAGCCTCTTTCTCTTCTTCCGGTGTCTCGGTTGCTGCCGGCTGGTCTTCCGGATCTGCTGCTACCTTAGCCTCTTCTTCCTCCACTTCAGTCTGTGTATCCTCTGCGTCTGCCTCATCCGACTGTGTATCTTCCGCATCTGCCTCATCTGACTGCGTATCCTCGTTGTCCTGCGACTGTGCGGTCATATTATCCTGCTGAACAGTAACTGGTGCGTTTCCACTGACAAAAAGTGATGCTGCAAGTACTGTTGTCAGGACCCCTGCAATTTTTTTCTTCATAAAATAACTAGCCCCTTTCTTTTAAGTCCCCTCGTATCTTTCAAAATCCGATCATCCCATCGGTGGTACCGGCGTTGGTCTTGCCGGGTCAAAAACATCTTTTGCGTTAAAAAGATCTTCCAGAAGTTCCGGATTATAATACATCCGGTATCCGTCCAGGTTTCGTCTTCCCTGACGGAAATAGCGGTCCCGGATCTGTACATAATACTGGCTGGAATCCACATTACAGAAATAATTGTATCCCTGTCCCTTCAGATATTCGAATTTATCACCGGAATACTCTGGTTCTGTTGTTATATCTGTTCCAAAAGCAAAAATAATGATATCCGTTCCCCCGATCAGCGGATCTACATTTTTTTTGAATTTTTCGGTATCTTCCTGAAGTTTCTCCAGAGAGATCTGACCTACATTCTGATGTCCCCAGGTATGGCTTGCAAATTCCCAGCCTTCTGCTTTCATGGCATCGGCAACCTTCTTCGCCCCTTCCCGTTCCTTTTCCAGGCTGAAATCCGGATGTGCATCGAGCCATTGTACTTTATTTTCGTCCAGATCTGCCGGGCGGGTTTCATAACTCTCATCTGTACGGTATCCAAGGATTCCGTTATATCCGGTGAGTGCCACGATTCCCTTGGCACCACGGTAGGAAAAATCCGGATGCTGCTCCACAAAACGGTCGATCAGCGGAACCATATCGTAATCACCTACAGACACACTTCCATCATCTTCCACATATTCGTTGCGGATCTTCCCTTCTTCATCCACAACCAGTTTTGTGGCAAATCCATCTCCATCCATGTAATGATAATAACACACGTCATCCTGTGAGAGGACAAACGGCGTTTTCCCCGGCGGAAGAAGGATCTCTCCTGCTGTGATATTGCCGTTTTCATCTGCTTTTGCCATATCTTTGGAGTCTTTTGGTTCTGCTCCCATATCCCCGCCGGAAGCAGCGCTGTCTTCTGCCCCGGTATCTTGTTTCGCTGCCTCAGAAGAAGTATCCATGGACTGGGCACTATACGCTTTGTTCTCGCTTCTGTAGTTCAGATTCATAAGGGGCATAAGGTTTACCGCGGCGACCACCAGGATCATGCAGGCTGCGGCCACCCCGGCAGTCTTCCGGTAACGGAACGCAAAGTCCGCGGCGGCATCTCTCCATTTCCCGTTTCTGCCCTTCGAGTTTTTCCCCTGCTCCAGCAAGCGGTCCAGGTTCTCAGGGTTCAGGCTCTCGGGTATTTTCTCCTTGTCCGCAGACTCCCTGATCTTCTGTATGATTTCATGCCGGTTATTCTCGTCCTGCATCTGATTGTCATTGAAATTCTCATCCTTCATATTCTTCGCCTCCCTTCTCACTGTAATATCTCTTCCATCTTCTTCAGCGCTCTGTTAAGCCTTGAGCGCACGGTATTGTGGTTTTTATGTAGGATAAGGCCGATCTCCTTACTCTTATACCCTCCGAAGACCTGCATGGCCACAATGAACCGCTCCTCATCGCTGAGGGAGAAAAAT
>USFD01000158.1 GCA_900553885.1 uncultured Ruminococcus sp. | reverse complement strand
ACACCTTTGCCCCGTACTCCTCCGGATAATGAATCTCAGGCGCAAGCTGTACAATCCCGTCCAGAAGCGCTTCTATCCCCTCCGCGCGAAGGGCGGAGCCAAACCAGCAGGGGAAAATCTTCCTTTCCGCAGCTGCCTTTCTCAGAGTATCCGTGCAGATGCGTCCTGTTTCCAGATACTCCTCCATCATGCCTTCCTCACAGACCGCCAGATTCTCCAGTTCCTCGGAAGACGCCTGTTCCATTGGAAGAATCCATGTAAAGTCAATGCATCCTTCGCCAAAGCGATCTTTCAGTTCTCTCAGAACCGCCTCCCGGTCCGCCCCGTCCTGATCCATTTTATTTATAAAAATAAATACAGGAATCCCGTACCGCTTCAGAAGTTTCCAGAGGGTCTCCGTATGTCCCTGGACTCCGTCCGCCGCGCTGATTACAAGAACCGCGCAGTCCAGCACCTGCAGCGTGCGCTCCATTTCCGCAGAAAAATCCACATGTCCCGGCGTATCAAGGAGGGTAATCTCTGTTCCCTTCCAGGCAAGTACTGCCTGTTTTGAGAAAATCGTAATCCCCCGCTGCCGTTCCAGCTCATAGGTATCCAGGAAAGCATTTCCGTAATCCACTCTTCCCATATCCCGGATGGCTCCGCTTAAATAAAGCATCCCTTCGGATAACGTGGTTTTTCCTGCGTCAACATGAGCAAGAAGCCCCAGATTTATATGTTTTGACGGTTTCTCCGCCGAACCGTTCCGTTTATAATCAGACGTATTTCCCATCGAAAATACCCCTTTCCGTCTATAATTATGCCTTCATAATCATAGCACAGAAAAGGGTATAAGTCGATAAATCATTATTTTCCACGATTGGCATGGACTGATCTGTTCTTTACTTTAACCGGTATCTACGTCCTTTGTTTTTTCCTTCCGCCTTTATTCTTCCTGATTTTACAAGTTCATTTACCAGGGCTCTTGCCCTCGACTCTTTTACACCAATCACTTCCGCCAGCTCACTCGTCTTATATTCCTGACCAAGAATCATATACGCCAGAATACGTTCCAATTGTTGCTCTGTCTTTTTTGTCACTTTCTTTTTATCGCCATTTTTTATCGCCGCTTTTTTATCGCCATTTTTTATCGCCGCTTTTTTTACAAAAGATAATTTCAAAATGGTTCTGTCGGGTCCATATTCTTCTATAACTTCCGGCTGTTCCCATCCCTGCTGTTCCCACACACTGTATATATCCGGCACGCCGCTTCCGGCTCTCTCACCAATACCGATCAGATTAAACATCTTCATCAAAGCTTTGTTTCTCGGATCCGAAATACCTCCTTTAAGCATCTGAGCTTTTCCTGTCCGAATGCTTCCCGGATTCTCTATTACTATAGAATCTGCATCTTTCCGGATCACAATCCCTCTTGGGAAATAAAAATCTGTATTTACGATACAGTTTGCCAAAGCTTCTCTCAATGCCTTGTGTACAGGTGTATCATCTACCCGAGTTATACCATCCAGCTTAAAAGGGATCTTCAGATCTTTTACAAGTTTTCCATAAACACGGAAGAAAAAATCAAATAAATTTCCCGTCCAGTCCCCCGAACTCGACTGCAGTCTGTCCGTCCAGCGTATTGTCGGATCTAGAACTTCCCTGTAGTCCAGAAAATACTCAGGAAATTCATATAAAATCTTATATTCTTCTCCAAACATAAGAAGTCCGGCAGCCGTAGGGTGCAAAGTATGATCTCTGACAGACAGCTTTGCAGCTCCTATTCTCTCTAAATATTCTTTATCGCTCAGCCTTTCCCATACATGTTCTGTTCTATAAGCCATATGCCGGTTGCGGTAGGCATGCACAGTCTCCGAATTAAGCACTTCAAGAGACATATCCTGCAAAATTTTCATATCTGCAGTTTCTTCCGGCTGATCGCGGAGCATCGCAAGCACTTCGCTGCGTTCACAGTGATAGTCTCCCTCCCAGTTTCTGCGGAAGGTTCCACTAAACATATCCCCGTTTATATATACAGGCTTCTGCTCACGCTTTGCCTTAGGGACATGGATAACCATTATGATACCATTGTTTTCTTCAAATATCTCCACATCATGATCCGTCAGCAGGTTTATCGAAACCTTATTTTTATTATTAATTGTATCCCAGAAGTCCTTTCGCAGTTTTGCCGGATTATCCAGCCCGGTCATATACCAGCTGCCGTCTTTATTTTCCTTTACACCAAGGATAATGACGCCGCCATAGCAATTAGCGAAAGCGGAATACGTCTCCCACAATGCAACTGGAAGACCGCCTTTCGCCTTTTTTACTTCCCGCCGATTATCCTCTCGGTAGGAGTCAAATTGGGACATATCAAAATTCACAAATTTCACCTCTTTTCATATGCAGTTATTTAATCACATCTCTGTCAGTTTTTCCGTCAGATCACGGGTAATGCCGATCCTGTTTTCAAACATCAGATCCCATATATCCAGACATTGCGCCTCATACTCTTTACTTTTTTCGTTGTCAGTATTACAGACTTCATCATAGAGCGCAATCATCAGTTTAGGCAAATCTCTTTTCAGCTCTTTATTCCAAACCATCTTATCCCCCGATGATTTATAAGGCTTTCCTTCCTCGTCAGGAAATTCAGACTCTAAAAACCAGTAATCATAGATTGTTTTTGCCATTTCTTCAAGTTCATAGTTTATTTTATTGTTATTATCTATTTTAGAATCTATTTGAATCAGTATTTTTGCAAATCTCTGCTGACTCTCTAATGGTATATTATTAATCGTAAATTTATCTAATATCTGCATAGTCAAAAATTTTTGTATTAAAGTCAATATCAATGTCATCTGTTTTTAAAGACTGATAATGATAACCTAATCTTAAATATTGAACTGTGTCAGGAATTTTTACTCTTGTATCTTTGTTAAATACAACCATTTATTTTTCTCCTTGACTATTTTGTTATTTAACTCAATCAGTTTTTATCATTTTATCATAATTAACGTTTTTGATATATAAATCGAGTAGGGGAGATTTTCTCTCCCCTCTCACACCACCGTACATGCCGTTCGGC
>USFD01000157.1 GCA_900553885.1 uncultured Ruminococcus sp. | reverse complement strand
AGCCCCGGATATTTTCGGATATTTCTCAACGGATGCCCCCTTCGACAAATCCGAACTTTTTTCTTGCAATTCCCGCTCTGAACTGCTAATATATTTTCTGTTCGTGAGGGAGTAATTGGCGTACTTCTACGTGGTAAGTCAACATACTGGCCGTCCGGCCTGGCTTATCTTAAATAATGAGACTCATGTACAGTTTTTTTGCTGTACATGTTTTTCCGGCAGGTGCAGCAGATGCGCCTGTTTTTATTTTTCAGGAAAAGATAACCTGTACTGCTCCGGAAGTGAGAAAACTTCAGAGGCAGAATCTTTCAGGCGAAAAGGAACTCATTATAATACATTTTACACATCAGGAGGAAAATTTATGGGATTACTGGAACTTTTTATTTTAGCTGTGGGACTGTCCATGGACGCCTTTGCCGTCTCTGTCTGTAAGGGACTCGCTATGCCGAAAATCACGGTTAAGAAGGCAGCTGTCGTAGGCATATGGTTCGGAGGATTTCAGGCGCTGATGCCCGCTTTGGGATATCTGCTTGGTTCGCAGTTCAAAGAAAGCATTACGGCCATTGACCACTGGATTGCTTTTATCCTGCTTGGTATTATCGGAGGAAATATGATCCGGGAAGCCTGTTCAGGCGAATGCGAAAATGAAAATGATTCTCTTGATGTAAAAACCATGTTTCTTCTGGCTGTGGCAACCAGCATTGACGCCCTTGCCGTAGGCATTACATTCGCATTTCTGAAAGTCAACATTGCAGCTGCCGTCACTTTTATCGGAGTTACAACTTTTATCATCTCTGCCGCCGGCGTAAAGATCGGCAATATCTTCGGCACAAAATACAAAGCAAAAGCAGAACTGGCCGGGGGAATTATACTGGTTCTTCTGGGACTGAAAATTCTGCTGGAACATCTGGGGGTTCTGTAAAAGGAACGCTCTGAGTACAACAATACCGCAAATGATTTCGGAAAATTAAAACCGGAATTCTTTGCGGTATTTTATTTTTTCAGAAAATGTATTGACACTCCGCTTAAAAGTCCATATACTAATGTCAAAGCTAGTTAGTTACTCAACTAACAAACCAGCATACAAGAGGTGGTGATTTAGTTGCACATTAATCCGAATACGGAAAAACCGATCTTCATTCAGATTGCAGAACAACTGGAGGACTCCATTTTCACAGGGATATTTCCGGAAGAAACCAAAATTCCTTCTACCAATGAAATATCCGCCCTGCTGAATATCAATCCCCACACAGTTCTCAAAGGAATGAACCTGCTTGTAGACGAGGAGATTATCTATAAAAAGAGAGGGCTGGGTATGTTTGTAAAAGAGGGAGCTGTTGAAAAGATACGCAGGAAACGGCAGGGACAGTTTTATGACCAGTATATTGCTGCAATGATTGCCGAAGCGTCAAAACTTAAAATGACAAAGGAAGAGATTATTTCTTTAGTAGAAAGGGGTTATGAAGATGTGCGCAATTCAGATTAATAATGTTACCAAACGATACAGAGATGTGACTGCACTTGATCATGTTTCATTTTCATTTGAACACGGAAAAATCTATGGATTTCTCGGCAGAAACGGCGCCGGTAAATCCACCCTGATCAACATTATCGCCAACCGTATTTTTGCAGACGAAGGAACTGTCCTTATTGACGGGCTTCCTGCGAAGGAAAACATGGATGTACACGAAAAGATTTTCTGTATGAGCGAAGCTGATCTTTATGACTCAAGTCTTAAAGTTAAAGAGATCTTTAAATGGATCGACCGCTTTTACGACAGCTTTGATCCGGAAAAGGCATTCCAGATCGCAGAGAAATTTCATCTTAATGCTGACAAACGGTTCAAAGCTCTTTCAAAAGGCTATCAGTCCATTTTTAAGCTGACGGCCGCTCTGGCGCTGAATGTTCCTTATGTAATTTTCGACGAGCCGGTTCTGGGACTGGATGCCAACCACAGAGAATTGTTTTATGATCTCTTGCTGAAGAACTTTGCGTCCAACGAGCAGACAATTATTATCGCAACTCATCTGATCGAAGAGGTAGCCAATATTGTCGAAGAAGTTGTTTTGATTGATAAAGGAAAGCTCCTTCTTCAGGAAAGTGTGGATTCCCTTCTGGAAAGAGGCTACTGTGTCTCAGGCCTGGCAAAGGATGTGGACAATTACTGTAAGGATAAAAATGTGATCGGTAACGACGAACTGGGCGGCCTGAAACTCTCCTATGTAATCGGGGAAAAGACAGAACTGCCCCAGAGCACTCATTTGCAGATTACCGGCATGAATCTTCAGAAACTGTTTATAAAACTGACGGAGAAAGGCGGGGAAGAACTATGAAAAAATTAAATACACTTATTCAGTATGAATGTATGACTTCATTCAAATATATCTGGATGTTTTATGCAATCGAATATGCAATTGTACTGCTGATCTATATTATGGTCGCCGCCTTGACAGGAGATCCGGAAAATGCAGGCACGAACTTACTGGAGCTGAACACCTTTATTTATATCGGTATTCTTGGCGCACTAAGCTACAGCGAAGACTTCAAAATGATGATTCAGAACGGATTTACACGAAAATATATTTTTGTGGCCACACTCTCCATGCTTGCTTTTATCGGAGGGATTATGTCACTTGTCGATACTGTTACAGGGAATCTGCTGCACCATTTTGCTCCGGATTATGACTCTCTGTTCGGCGTTATTTACGGATACGGCGACATTCTTCCAAACTGGATCTGGCTGTTTCTCCTCTATATGCTGATCGGCAGCCTGTTCTATCTGACTGCCCTTGCGGTACACAAACTGGAAAAAACTTTATCCCTCTGCCTGGTAGTTGCGCTGGCCGGCCTGGTTCTGCTGGCAGTCGCTCTGTTCCGATATGTGCTGACAGAAAATATCGTAGAAAATATCCGGGAGCTGGCTTCCCGGGCAATGGGATTTATGAGCGGCGGAACAATCAATTATCTGTTCCCCCTTCTGACCCTGTTTCTACTTGCAGCCGTCTTTTATCTGGGATCCTATGCCATCATTCGCCGGACGGAGGTGAAATAATGTGACTTCGGATTTACCGAAGGGACTTTCCGGACTGACGGACACAAAAGCGGAAGAAACAAAGAAGTTTTTGTAAGACGGATTCAGAAGACGGGGGGCAGGGAATTCGGATTTCGTTCCATGAGTTAAGAAAAATAACGGAACCTGGGAATCAGCTAAAAACAGGATTTACAGCGGGCTAACTCGCATGCGCTCAGACAGAGCCCGCTGTAAATCCCAACGCTGATTCTCA
>USFD01000156.1 GCA_900553885.1 uncultured Ruminococcus sp. | reverse complement strand
GAAAGACAGAGAAAGAGGCGCTGGAGACGTTGGCGGCCAGATCGCGGGACAACAGCCGGACGCCCATGCAGTGGAATGCACAGGATAATGCAGGATTTACGACCGGAATACCCTGGCTTGGGGTGAACCCCAATTATAAAGAGATCAATGCTGAAAAGGAAAGCAAGGATCCGGATTCCGTCTATCAGTTTTACCGCAGACTGATCAGGCTGAGGAAGACGTATCCTGTTTTCACGGACGGGAAATTTGAACTTCTTCTGCCGGAAGATGAGCAGATCTTTGCCTATACAAGGACGGACCGGGAGACAGAGCTGCTTGTCTGCGCGAATTTTATGAAAGAGCCGGCAAAGTGTTCCCTCCCGGCACAATGGCAGGACGCTGAGATACTGATTCATAATTATAAGGGCGCTGTGGCGGATGAACTGCGGCCCTACGAAGCGGTTATGCTGCTCAGAAAGCGGCAGGGAAAATAACCGGAAGGGACAGAAACGGAGGCAGAGGACTATGAACGGAAAGAAATCGGAAGCGGCAGAAACAGCCAATATCGTAAAGGATTCTGTTGTGCTGGGGGATGTGACGGTGGGAGAGGATTCCTGCGTTCTCTTCTACGCCGTGCTTCGGGGAGATGTGGAGAAGATTACGGTGGGAAAGTGCAGCAATATTCAGGATAACTGCACCGTCCATGCGGATGCCGGGTATCCCGCCGCCATCGGGGATTATGTGACTGTGGGACACAATGCGGTTCTTCATGGCTGCACCGTTGGACAGGGAAGTCTGATCGGCATGGGTTCTGTGATACTCAACGGGGCCCGGATCGGAAAAGAATGTCTGATCGGTGCCGGCAGTCTGGTTCTGGAAAACCAGGTGATTCCGGACGGCAGTCTGGCTGCAGGCAGTCCGGCGGAAGTAAAGCGGCAGCTTACGGAGGAAGAAAGAAAAAAACTGTATGAGAGCAGCCGTCATTATGTGAAAATGGGGAAACGACTGCAGGCAGAAGGACTGTGCAGGCGTATATCTGGCGGGAGGCAGGGAGACTGCAGTGCATAATGCGCAGAAAAGCGGAATTTACAGCTTGACACAGGAGATTCTTCTGGAGTAGAATATCCCATGTAAAAGAAAAAGCGTTGAAGAGGACAGTAGGCTGTCCGGTCATCTCAGAGAGAAGTCCGTCTGGTGGAAGGACTTTGTTGAACCGGCAGACTGAATACCACCTTGGAGCGGCCTTAATACGGCACGGTGATTCCGTTATCATCACATGAATTAAGAAGGTTTTCTAACCGTCTGTACAGGGAAAGCTACAGAACCGGATACAGACAGATCAGGCATGGAAAACAAGCAGGGTGGAACCGCGGGAATTCTCCCGTCCCTGCATGGAGTGTTTCCGTGCGTATACATTCTTTTTCAGAAAGCAGGAGGCATTCCAGAAGGGATGCCTTTTTCATTTTGCGGAAAGATCTGATGAAAATAAATCCCGATCCCAGGAAATAAAACGAAACAGGAAAGGAAACGAAGAGATGAAGATTACACTGAAAGACGGCTCATGCAAAGAGTATCAGCAGCCCATGAGCGTGTATGAAATTGCTGCGGATTTAAGCGAAGGACTTGCCAGAGTGGCGACAGCCGGAGAACGGAACGGCGAGATTGTGGATCTGAGAACAGTGATTGATCAGGACTGTGCTCTCAATATCCTGACATTTAATGATGAAAAGGGAAAAGGCGCTTTCCGTCACACGGCGTCCCATATTATGGCCCAGGCTATCAAACGTCTGTACCCGGAGACAAAACTTGCCATCGGACCTTCCATTGCCGATGGATTCTATTATGATGTAGACAGGGAAACTCCTTTTACAGCAGAAGATCTGGAGAAGATTGAGGCGGAGATGAAGAAGATCGTTAAAGAGAATCTTGAGATCAGACAGTATACAATGCCCAGAAACGAGGCGATTGAATACTTCAGAGAAAAGGACGAGCCATACAAAGTAGAACTGATTGAAGATCTGCCGGAGGACGAAACCATCAGCTTTTATTCTCAGGGAGAATTTACAGATCTGTGCGCGGGTCCCCATCTTATGACGACAAAACCGGTAAAGGCATTTAAGCTGACAAGCCTTGCAGGCGCGTACTGGAGGGGCGACGAGCATAACAAAATGCTTCAGAGAATCTATGGAACAGCATTTCCGAAAAAAGCGGAACTGGAAGAGTATCTGACCATGATAGAGGAGGCAAAGAAACGTGACCACAGAAAACTGGGACGTGAGCTTGGCCTGTTTATGATGCGTGAAGAGGGACCGGGATTCCCCTTCTTCCTTCCAAACGGAATGGTGCTTAAAAATACTCTCCTTGACTACTGGCGGGAGATTCACAATGCAGCAGGATATGTGGAGATATCCACACCTATCATGCTCAGCCGCCATCTCTGGGAAACATCCGGACACTGGGATCACTATAAAGAAAATATGTATACAACTGTGATCGACGATGAAGATTTTGCCATCAAACCGATGAACTGCCCGGGCGGTATTCTTGTATACCAGTCTGAGCCCCGTTCCTACCGGGATCTTCCCATCCGGATGGGAGAGCTTGGCCTTGTACACCGCCACGAAAAATCCGGCCAGCTTCACGGCCTGATGCGTGTGCGCTGCTTTACACAGGATGATGCCCATATCTTTATGACTCCGGATCAGATCAAAGATGAAATCAAGGGCGTCGTAAAACTGATCGACCAGGTTTACAGTCTGTTCGGATTCAAATACCATGTAGAGCTTTCCACCCGGCCGGAAGACAGCATGGGAAGCGATGAGGACTGGGAGATGGCGACAGACGCGCTTCGCAGTGCTCTGGACGATATCGGCCTTCCCTATGTTGTGAATGAAGGAGACGGCGCTTTCTACGGTCCGAAGATTGATTTCCATCTGGAAGACTCCATAGGAAGAACATGGCAGTGCGGAACGATCCAGCTTGACTTCCAGCTTCCTCTGCGTTTTGATCTGGAGTATACAGGAGCTGACGGAGAAAAACACAGACCGATTATGATTCACAGAGTTGTATTCGGATCCATTGAAAGATTTATCGGTATCCTGATCGAGCATTTCGCGGGAGCGTTCCCGACCTGGCTTGCGCCGGTACAGGTGAAAGTACTGCCGATCTCTGATAAACATATGGAATACGGTACAAAAGTGCTTGAGGCTCTTAAAGCGGCAGGAATCCGTGCGGAGATCGATACCCGTGCAGAAAAAATCGGCTATAAGATCCGGGAGGCCCAGATGAAGAAGATTCCGTATATGCTTGTGGTAGGAGCAAAAGAAGAGGAAGAAGAGAAAGTTTCTGTCAGAAGCCGCTTTGCCGGAGACGAAGGCCAGAGAGGACTGGAGGAATTTATCGCTCAGATCAAAGAAGAGATCAGCAGCAGAACAGAAAGAAAAGTGGAGAAATAAACTTCGGATTTGCGAAGGAAATTTCCGGCAACAGGAAAGGAAATCAGAAGACAAAGAAGTTTTCGTAAGACGGATTCAGAAAATAGGGACGGGGAATTCGGATTCCGTTCCATGAGTTAAGAAAAATAAACGGAACCTGAGAATCAGCTAAAAGC
>USFD01000155.1 GCA_900553885.1 uncultured Ruminococcus sp. | reverse complement strand
CCATTAACACTAACTGTCGGTACTGCGTCGAATCTCATATTTTCCATTCCTTTCTGATTCATTTACATATTCCCGCATTTCTCTAATGCCCTTGTCATATTTATTTCCATTCTGCAATTATCCCATTGCTATATAACCGAATTACGGTAAATATCCGAGAAATCAACCTCACTCTGCTCTAACAGTTCTTCAAACGCTTCATCTCCATTATATCGGAGATAATCAAACTCCGCATCGGAAATAGGTATAACAAGCAGCCAGGCGACTGCATGATTATTTAGTTCATGTCCTTGAAGTCCTTCCCATAAAAAGGGGCTTGCAAAATAAATATGTTTCATATCTGTTTCCTTCAGATAAGATGATATCACGCCCGGATATACAATTCCTGGTTTACATGTATATTTACTGTTTATTACATTAAATGCGCAAGATGACAGAATATCAGGGAAAATTTCCACCTCTGTACTACAGACTCCAATAAACTCAGCTCGAATCTCCCGGCCCTTTTTGTCTGTCACTCCAATCGTATATTCCGAGAGGCCAATGGTAGAATATGTTAATAACATAACCTCTGGTCTGTCTTTTGCCAAATAAATATCTATTTTCGCCTTCTCTTCTCTATCATAATACCTATGTACTTTTGCATTGGCTCCTATCTCTTCATATAAAATTTGAAATATCTTCTTTTTGTACTCCATTTTCCTATTCATCCCTGAACGGTGTACTTCTGTCCGGGTAATTCCTCCTATAAAACTGAGCTGCGGTATATATCAGAAAAATCAACATCTTTCTGCTCCGGCAGCTCTTCAAATTTATTCACTATTTTAAGATTATAGATAGAGACCGTTTGAGTGGATTTACAATTTTTTATAAAATTCAGCATTCATTTCCAGTATTTCCTTATACGGGACCAGCTTCTTAACAGCGGTATTGATATCACACTCTTTTGCCCATAAATAAGGATAAATCAGAATTCCCTGGCCTGATTTCAGATTATTTATCAGCTCTTCACTTTTATTCCAAAGAAAACCCGAATAAAAATCTTTTAAATTTTCACTTAGAATCCACATTATAAACTCATTGTAACTTATATCCAGATCTTCCCATTCCAGGGTATCAGGGGCGAAATAATGAATCGTTTCTTTCGCAGAGAACAGCCCTCCGAAGGCATCATACGCCACAATATAATTTTTTTCTCCAAAGGCCCTTTCTGCTTCCAGATTAAATGAAAAGATATTCTCATACATACTCTGTCCGCTCCCCAGTATTCTTAAATACTTATTTATCACAACAGAATCTGTATTATTTACAATAGCCTCCATAACTGTATTATTTTTCTCTGTAACATTCTCCCTCTCAAAGATTTCTACGCTGTTCCGGGAGTTCAGAAAACTATTTTTAACTATATTCCACTCCATATAACTTCCCTTCAGGCAGATGCTATGTTATGCTTCGTTGTTCATATCAATTTCAATCTGTTTGGCAGTATCCTCATAAGAGACTAATAAATTAAGCAAAAACTCAACTGATGAAACACTGTCATGCTCATATATTACACTTGAAACCCCGTTATTTTCTAAATCACGCCGCAAATTAAGAATCTTTGCTATTCCAGCCGCATCTATATAATCACAGCTTATAAGATAATCATTACTCACATTACTTCCAGCATCTTCCGCCTGTAATACTCCATGTCATAAGACGCATTGGTTCTTATACGCTGCCACTCTGCAAGATCAGCCTGCGTTGAACTGATCTGATTCTTAATGTTCTGCAGCTCATTTTCCGCCGCCCTCAGCTGTGAATTCAGGTCAGAAATTTTAGCATTTAATGTGTTTTTCCTCGTGTTTAATGTGCTCATGACAGCGGTTAATGTGCTTTTGGTCCTGGCCGTTTCATCTCCATACACCTGAGTAAGATTTTTGCCTGCCACATCGCTTGCTACAGCCATGCCGGTAAAATTGGCGGAGGCATCATCCGTTTTGCTTATTACCGCACTGAACTTACTGTTCAGGGCGTCTTCATGCCGGACAACCTGAACCATCTGTTCATAGGCATTTTCATGATCCTTGATTTCCGCTTTAAGCTGATTGATACGGTTAATCACATTCTGCTGCTGAACTCTCAGATCATTCAGTCTGTTCTGGCAGCTGTTAATTTCAGAACATGCGTTATAGTAACGGTTCCGCGCATTATTATAATAATATTCATAATCCATCTTCATCCCTCCATACTGGAAACAGCGGCCATGAGCAAAAATTAAGCGGGCACTTAAGCTTCGCAGTCCCCGCATTATCTATTAGCACATTAGCCATAATCACAATGCAATTCTGTATATAAATTGTAAAATATCTCCAATTTCATGTCAAGCTTCTTCGCTATATTCAACAAATTTACAATAGCGCTGCAGTTAATCCGGCTTACTTAGTTTTGTAAACATTCACTGAAAAGAACCGATCTTTCTGTTCTGGCCTACTTCAATAAGATTTCCGTCAGGATCATAAAAGCGTATCACTTTCCTTCCCTGCGAATCCTGCGTCAGCCGGTTTATATACTGAATCTCCTCCGGATATGCGTCCAGCTTTTCGGCGAAACTTTCAATATCCGTCTCTTCAAAATACAGTTCCGACGCATTATTCCGGGGAATAATCCCGCCGCCCACAGTCTCTTCCCAGATCCCGGCGTCCTGGAGAACCAGGCCTTCTGTCAGGATCACATTTCCATCATTGTCCAGTATCACATCCAGGCCAAAAAGTTCCTTATAAAAGGCTTTTGATTTTTCCATATCCTTCACAGTAATAAGTACGTTTTTTAATCTCATGCTTCTCCTCCGAAAATAAATCTTTCTTCTCATACGGGAACTTCAGATATATGCATGCCGCATAAAGCATATGTCTTTACGCGGACACAACTCTGACTGAGATAATTGTATCATCCGGAAAGCTCTGTGTCCATTTGCCTGCCGGAAAACCGTATTCCCGTCGGATGTCCGCTCGTGCGAGCACGGCGGCCGCCCTCCGGGCGTATCGCACAAAAAATAAGCCGCCGCACTGTTTCAAAGTGCGGCGGCCTGTAAAATCCGTCATTTCAATCTGAAATTTACTCCTGCGGACCTGCTGCAACAAGTGCTTTTCCAAGTTCGTTGCTCTCGTATTTCTTGAAGTTCTTAACGAATCTTGCAGCCAGATCTTTTGCTTTTGTCTCCCACTCGGAAGCGTCAGCGTATGTGTCGCGGGGATCAAGGATTGCCGGATCAACTCCCGGAAGTTCTGTCGGAACTTCGAAGTTGAAGTGCGGGATTGTCTTTGTCGGTGCGTCAAGGATTGCTCCGCTTAAGATCGCATCGATGATACCGCGTGTATCTTTGATGGAGATACGTTTTCCTGTTCCGTTCCATCCTGTATTTACGAGGTAAGCTTTCGCTCCGCTCTCTTTCATTCTCTTAACGAGTTCTTCTGCATATTTTGTCGGATGCAGCTCAAGGAATGCCTGTCCGAAGCATGCGGAGAATGTCGGTGTCGGCTCTGTGATGCCACGCTCTGTTCCGGCAAGCTTAGCTGTGAATCCTGACAGGAAGTAGTACTGTGTCTGCTCCGGTGTCAGGATAGATACCGGCGGAAGTACACCAAATGCATCTGCTGACAGGAAGATTACGTTCTTAGCTGCCG
>USFD01000154.1 GCA_900553885.1 uncultured Ruminococcus sp. | reverse complement strand
GAAACACATCTGGCAGTTTCTGCCACTATAATTCCTACAGTAAATTTACGCCGCCCAGGAAATTTAGCGGCTGGCCGGAATGAAGAAGCGATGATATAATGAAGGACAGTTGAAAAATACAACGAAAAAAGATACCATACAGGGAGATTTGCTGATGAGACAGAAACAGAGAACAAGCTGTGAAAGCTGCGCGTTTTATGTATATGATGAAGAATACGGAGCATATCTGTGTGACATGAACATGGACGAAGACGATTACGTGCGGATTATGTCGGAACGGTATTTTCAGTGCCCCTATTACAGAAACGGGGATGACTACGCCGTAGTCAGAAAACAGATGTAGCCCTCGGCTCTGCCCGGGAAATGATCGGACAGGACAGAAGGAAGAAACGGGCGGAAAAGAAGCGGATGCGGTCGGCTCTGCCCGGCAGGAGGAAAGTTATATGCCAGAAGAGTTAAGAAAAAAAGCAGTTTTATTCGACGTAGACGATACGCTGTATGATCAGACCGTTCCGTTTATGGAAGCGTACGCACAGTATTTTGGAGAAAATCCGCCCGTTCCGGCCCGGACGATTTATCCCGTTACGAGGAAATACAGCGATCAGATCTTTTCCAGAGCCATGGCAGGAGAGATAACGATGGATGAATTGTACATCTATCGTGTGAAGAAAGCATTTGAAGATTTCGGAGTATCCTTCTCTGACCAGGAAGCACTTGCCTTTCAGAGACTTTACGCACATAGGCAGGACTATATCCGAATGTCTCCTCTCCTGGAAGAGATTCTGGAGTACTGCTCAGGGAAAGCCAGTCTTGGGATTATCACAAACGGTCCGGCAGGACGTCAGTGGGACAAGGTAAAAAGCCTGCAGGCGGAGCGCTGGATTCCCCATGAAAACATTTTCGTATCGGCAGATGTAGGAGCGGAGAAACCGGACAGAAAGATCTTTGATTATGCAAAGCAGAAAATGGGGCTGGAGGATGCGGAAATCTGGTTTGTCGGGGATGCCTATCCTCTGGATGTGGAAGGCGCGCTGAACGCCGGATGGAATGCGGTGTGGATGAACCGCAGGAACCGGGAGATGCCGCAGCAGGGAGAACAGAGCCCGCAGGAGAAGAGAAGGCTGCTTTGTGTCCGGACGGAAGAAGAACTGGCTGAAGCAATCCGGGGAATCCTGCAGGCAGCCGGAAAATAAAAGATCATGCAAAGCGGCGGATCCGGCCGGCGTCCTGTCAAGGCCTGTCCGCGGAAAAGAGCCTGGTATTTTTTGTGGGGTATAGTGTTTTTTGAATCGGATAACCTAAGTATATCAGAACGAACAGACACGGAAGAAGAGGTGAGCCGATGAAAGAACCATACTGGGATCAGTTTATGATGACAGGGAAGATTGAGGATTATTTAAGCTATAAAATGAATCAGACCGGGGAAGCGGATTCTTCCCCTTCCCCCGGCGGAAAGGAAAAACGTGAATCAGATTGTACTGACAGGGATGGTACTGTCCACAGCACCTGTCGGCGAATATGACCGGCGGGTGGTTATACTGACAAAAGAACAGGGGAAAATATCTGCTTTCGCAAAGGGAGCCAGACGGCCCAACAGTCCTCTGGTAGGAGCAGTGAATCCAATGTCGTTCGGAAAATTCACGCTGTATGAAGGCCGTTCTTCCTACACCATTCAGTCGGCGGAGATTACCAATTATTTTGCGGATCTCAGGACTGATATTGAGGGCGCCTACTATGGTTTTTATTTTCTCGAGATTGCCGGATATTATACAAAAGAATTTAATGATGAGCGGGAAATGCTGGGGCTTTTGTATCAGTCGATGAAAGCACTGTTAAATCCCCACATTCCGAATCTGCTCATCCGATACATATTTGAACTGAAAAGTCTTTGCATTAACGGACAGGGCCCCCAGGTATTCCAGTGCGTTCTCTGCGGGGACAAAGAACGGCCGGCCGTATTCAGCGCCCGGAAAGGCGGACTGGTGTGCAGCGACTGCAGCGCAGATGTGAAAGACGGTATGATACTGGATAATTCCACATTATTCTGCATGCAGTTTATTGAGAGCAGCAGGATTGAAAAGCTTTATACGTTTAATGTGACGGAGCAGGTGCTCAAACAGCTGGGAAGGGTAATGAAGCAGCTGATGGACATTTATGTGGATAAAAAATTCAAATCCCTGGAGATACTGGAAACTCTTTTGTGATAAAAGAGCAATTCCGGGACAAAAAGAGTGCATGGCCGGGAAGAGTCTGCTTTACAAATGGGTTTCCAGCCATTATAATAAGTAGCGTCAGTTAAAAAGAATGTGAGGAATTGAGACATGGTTGAAAAAACAATGGATAAAATTGTAGCACTTGCAAAATCAAGAGGATTTGTCTACCCGGGTTCCGAGATCTACGGAGGCCTTGCCAATACATGGGATTACGGCAATCTGGGTGTTGAGCTTAAAAACAATGTAAAAAAAGCATGGTGGAAGAAATTCGTGCAGGAGAATCCGTACAACGTAGGTGTGGACTGCGCGATTCTTATGAATCCCCAGACCTGGGTGGCATCCGGACATCTGGGCGGATTCAGCGATCCGCTGATGGACTGTAAGGAATGTCATGAGCGTTTCCGCGCGGATAAACTGATCGAAGATTTCTGCGAGGAGAACGGCATTACACTTGAAGGATCTGTAGACGGATGGTCGCAGGAGCAGATGAAAGCATTTATTGATGAACACCAGATTCCATGTCCTTCCTGCGGAAAACATAATTTTACAGATATCCGCCAGTTCAACCTGATGTTCAAGACATTTCAGGGAGTGACAGAGGATGCGAAGAATACCGTATATCTCCGACCCGAGACTGCCCAGGGTATCTTTGTAAACTTTAAGAATGTACAGCGTACCTCCAGAAAGAAGCTGCCATTCGGTATCGCTCAGATCGGAAAATCTTTCCGGAATGAGATTACACCCGGAAACTTTACATTCCGTACAAGAGAGTTCGAGCAGATGGAACTGGAATTTTTCTGCAAGCCGGATACGGATCTGGAATGGTTTGACTACTGGAAGAGCTTCTGCCTGAACTGGCTGTCTTCTCTCGGCCTGAAGGATGATGAAGTGCGCTACCGTGATCATGATAAGGAAGAGCTTTCCTTCTACAGCAAGGCAACCACGGATGTGGAATTCCTTTTCCCGTTCGGCTGGGGCGAACTGTGGGGAATTGCTGACCGTACGGATTACGATCTGACGCAGCATCAGAACGTTTCCGGCCAGGATCTTACCTATTTTGATGATGAAGCAAAAGAAAAATATATTCCGTATGTAATCGAGCCGTCTCTTGGCGCGGACCGTATGGTGCTGGCATTCCTGTGCAGCGCATACGACGAGGAAAATATCGGAACAGAAGAAAAGCCGGATATGCGTACAGTTCTCCATTTCCATCCGGCGCTTGCACCGGTGAAGATCGGAGTTCTTCCGCTTTCCAAGAAACTTAACGAAGGCGCAGAAAAGATCTACACAGAGCTGTGCAAATATTATAACTGTGAATTTGATGACCGGGGAAATATCGGGAAACGCTACCGCCGTCAGGATGAAATCGGAACACCGTTCTGTGTGACATATGATTTCGAGTCAGAGGAAGACGGAGCAGTAACAGTCCGTGACCGCGACACAATGGAGCAGGAAAGAATTAAAATCGAAGATCTGAAAGCATATTTTGAGAAAAAATTCGAGTGGTAATAAAAAGAGAGCCGCGGTAAGTCTGTGGTGTGCTACCCGTCAAGTAGACAATGAAAAAAATATAAAATTTTTGTGTTGCC
>USFD01000153.1 GCA_900553885.1 uncultured Ruminococcus sp. | reverse complement strand
GCGCTGTTTATGCCGCACAGGACATTCAGGATTTCCGGGTATTCCCTGCACAGATCGATAACAGCATAAATGTTAATGCTGGTTCTGCAGCGGGTTCTGTGTTATTATCTATATAAAAATCACCTGTTTTTCATAATTTTTATACAGAAGTTATCATACAGATAATAAGGAAAGCCTGCAGATTTCTGTTCTGCCGGAGGAAAAAGGTTTCCCGGAAAGGAAGGTCTGAATATGGAAAAATATAAGCGAATATTTGTCGTAGTTATGGATTCTCTTGGCGTGGGGGCAATGGAGGATTCTCCTGAGTTCGGAGATGTGGATGTGAATACTCTGGGTCATATTTCGCGGTCCGTGGACAGTTTTGTTATCCCCAATCTTCAGAAGATGGGCATGGCAAATCTGACACCGTTAAAGCAGGTGGAACCGGTGGAGAACAGCCTGGGATATTATGGAAAGCTCCGGGAGAAAAGCAAAGGGAAGGATACCATGACCGGACACTGGGAGATGATGGGGCTTGAGGTAAAGAAGCCTTTTAAGACATTTACGGAGCATGGGTTTCCGCCGGAACTGATCCGGGAACTGGAGCAGAAGACCGGACATAAGGTGATCGGAAACAAAAGCGCCAGCGGAACAGAGATTCTGGATGAGCTGGGGGAGGAAGAGATTGCCACCGGTCATATGATCGTATATACTTCCGCAGATTCTGTCCTGCAGATCTGCGGGAATGAAGAGACCTTCGGCCTGGATGAGCTGTACCGCTGCTGCGAGATTGCCCGGCAGATTACCATGAAGGATGAGTGGCGCGTGGGACGTGTTATTGCCCGCCCTTATGTGGGAAAGAAAAAAGGAGAATTCCGGCGCACCAGCAATCGCCATGACTACGCGCTGAAGCCTTTCGGGAAAACCGCGCTGGACGCGCTGAAAAGCGCCGGTCTGGACGTGATTTCTGTGGGGAAGATCCGGGATATTTTCGATGGGGAAGGAATCACCCGGAGCTATAAATCCAAAAGCTCGGTTCACGGTATGGAGCAGACCATTGCCCTTGCGCAGGAAGATTTCCACGGGCTGTGCTTTGTCAATCTGGTGGACTTTGACGCACTGTGGGGCCACAGAAGAGACCCGGAAGGATATGCGGCTGAGATTGAGCGCTTTGACGTGAATCTTGGCAGGCTTCTGCCGCTTCTCAGGGAGGAAGACCTGCTGATAATCACCGCGGACCATGGGAATGATCCCACCTACACAGGCACAGACCACACACGGGAAAAAGTGCCGTTCCTCGCATGGTCCCCGTCCATGAAAGGAAGGGGAGAACTGCCGGAGGCGGATACATTCGCCGTTATCGGCGCTACAGCAGCGGATAATTTCGGCGTTTCCATGCCTGAGGGAACCATCGGAACATCCCTGCTGGAAAAATTACAATAGACAAAAAGAAAAGGAGACCGGTCAGATGGACTTTCATACAATACTCAGATCCCGGTGTCTGATTACAGACGGAGCAATGGGAACATACTACAGGGAGAAATACGAAAACAGCCCGGGAGCCCCGGAACTTGACAACCAGACAGAGCCTCAGAAAATTGAGGCTGTCCACAGAGAATATATTGAAGCAGGAGCCGACATTATCAGAACCAACAGTTTTGCCTCAAATGTAAAGACGCTCTGCGCGGATCTCTCCGGAGAGACAACCAGAGAAGAGCAGCTGAAGCGGGTTTATGACAATGTGCAGGCGTCCTGCCGGATCGCCCGGTCCGCGGTGAGAAAAGAGCAGGAAAGAGCAGAAAAAACGGGAAAAATCCAAAAAGAGGTATATATAGCCGGAGATATCGGCCCTATACCGGAGCAGGACGACGGCAAAGAGGCGGAGGATATTCTTGAAGAATACAGAACCATGGCAAAGGCCCACCTGGATTCCGGAGTCAGGCTGATCTGGGTTGAAACCTTTTCGGATTTTGAGCGGATCCTGCCGGTGGCAGAGTGGATCAGATCCGTCAGCGACGCGTTTATCATGGCAAGTTTTTCAGTCAATATGTTTGGCTATACAAAAACAGGAATCAGCATGAGAGAACTTCTCAGAGCTGCCGGAGAAAGCCGTCTGATTGACGGGATCGGATTTAACTGCGGGATCGGCCCTTCCCATTTATGCAGGCTTCTGAAAAGACAGGATCTGGGGAACATGATCGTATCCGCCGTGCCGAATGCCGGTTACGCGGAACGGATCGAGAACAGAATGGTCTATCGCGACAACGCCGCATACTTCTGTGAAGCGATGGAAGAGATCGCCGGTCTGGGAGTGAATATAATCGGCGGATGCTGCGGAACGAATCCTTCCTATACGAAGAAACTGGCCCAGACTGTTGGAAACCGGCCTGCCGCGAAAAGACTGGAAGACCGGCCGGAAGAGAGGGCGGAGTCGGAGATCCGCTATGACAACAACCCCTTTATCCGGAAGATTTATTCCGGAGAAAAGGCGGTTATCGCAGAGCTGGATCCGCCTTTTGACGGAAATGACAGGAAGATGACAGAAGCAGCGGCGGTTCTGAAGCGGGCGGGAGTGGAGATGATTACCTTTTCCGATTCCCCCATGGGCAAAATGCGGGCGTCAGGCGTTATGTCCGCAGTCAAGATCGCCAATCAGCTGGAGATAGAGACCATGCCCCATATTGCGTGCCGGGACAGAAACGCAATCGGAACCGGCTCTGAAATACTGGGCGCATATATGAATGGCATCCGGAACTTCCTGATTGTTACCGGGGATCCGGTTCCGTCGGGAGACCGGGGCAGCATCAAGTCTGTCTACGATTACAACTCGGTTACCCTGATGAATTATATCCGGCAGCTGAACAAAGAATATTTCTCGGAAGATCCCATTGCCTATGGCGGAGCCCTGAATTATGGGAGAGCCAATATTGACGCCGAGATCAGAAGGATGGAGAAAAAATGCCGGGCCGGAGCGTCCTTTTTCCTGACCCAGCCGATCTATTCGGATGAGGATGTAGAAAGAATCCGCTACATAAAAAGCAGAATCGATACAAAGATCATCTGCGGCATTATGCCTCTGGTCAGCTACCGCAACGCAGTATTCATGAAAAATGAAATCACGGGTATTCACGTTCCGGATGAGATTATCGCACAGTACCGTAAAGATATGAGCCGGGAAGAAGCACAGGCCGCGGGGGTCCGCATTGCAGTGGAGATCGCGGAGAAACTCCGGGATACCGCCGACGGATACTATTTCATGGTGCCCTTCAACCGGGCCCGGATGATTGCGGAAATTATGGAAGAGATTCGGATCTGACGGAGGGATTTTCCGGATAACAGGCAGAAACCGGAAGGAAAGGAGGTTTTTAGAAGACGGATTCAGAAGAAGGGGACAGGGCATCTGGATTCCGTTCCATGAGTTAAGAAAAATAACGGAACCTGGGAATCAGCTAAAAGCAGGATTTACAGCGGGCGCTAACTCGCATGCGCTCGGACAGAGCCCGCTGTAAATCCTGACGCTGATTCTCAGGTTCCTATTTTTCTAAACTCATTCCAGAGTCATCTGAATTTCCTGTCCCCACCTTCGGAAAGGCGCATCCAAATACTCTCCGGTTTTCCGTTTTTTGTTCCTCAGTCCGGAAATTTCCTTCGCAATTCCTCATAAGACAAAGGCAAAGGGGCACTTCATGAGGAATTGCGAAAGGAACTTCTGTTTTGGAAAGACGGGAATAATCAGAAATTTCTCACGGATAGAATACATAGGAGATATGGAATGTGGGATCCTTGTGACTTGGAGGAATCTGTCAGAAAAACAAAGGATCTGAAGTCTGATGTTAAGGCCTGAGAT
>USFD01000152.1 GCA_900553885.1 uncultured Ruminococcus sp. | reverse complement strand
ATGATTTAGGTATACATGGCATCTTTACTTTGTACTATTTTTATACTATCACTACAGAGTCCTTCCGTACCTGTCATATCCACAAAGGCTTCGTCTATCGAGTATTGCTCTACGGTTGGAGAATACTGGCGCAGGATATCCATAAATGCCTTGGAGCATTTCTCATACAGGTTATAATTGGGTGGAACCAAAATCAACTCCGGACATTTCTGTTTCGCCTCCAGAATAGTTTCTCCCGTTTTTATATGGAACTTTTTAGCCGGAATAGATTTCGCCAATATAATTCCGTGCCGCATTGCCATATCACCGCCAACCGCAGACACCTTTTCCCGCAGATCCTCCTTCCCGCCTAAATGGTGGAGGCGGTAAACAGCTTCCCAGCTCAGAAATGCGGAATTTACATCAATATGAAAAATAACGTTTCTTCTTTCCAAACTCATGTTCGCCTCCTTTTTCTCTTATTATGGCGAACATACGTTCTTTCGTCAAGAGGATTTTTCTGTCAAAACCTGACGTACAAAGGGGTGCTGCCTATTTGTTATGCTATATATAGGTGTGTAGAGCTATTTTTCATTTGACCACTACTATATCTAGTGTTATACTAAATTCGTACCATATATTTTGTGTCTATCCGGAAAGGATTTATCACACGCTGTTTAGGTTTGTAATCAGTCAGAGGGATACTCTGCCATCAGGCAGTACCTTCTGGCTTTTTTTGTTTTGCAGAGAACTGCACGCTGTCAGAGAATGAACATTTTGCGTCATTCTCTTTTTTTATGCCTGAACATGGGAAAGGAGGGTTGTTTTTCAATGCTCCGGATGGACATAGTAACAGAAAGGAGAATCAAAATGACTTACAAAGAATTTGAAATGCAAGTAAAAACGTATCTGGAGGAGAACCTTGGTGCTGACGTTACTGTCAGCACATACACGGCAAGAAAGAACAATCAAACCCTCTGCCAAGGTCTTCTCATTGAAGACGCCTCCGATGGAGAGCGTTTCTCAGCATCCCCGGTTATCTATCTGGATGATTTCTATAGCGACTTGTGTAATGGATCATCTTTTGAAGAGATAGCAAAAACCATATATAAGTTATATCGGAACGCCAAGCAGACTGGAGATTTTAAGCTGAAGGACTTAACTAATTTCGAGGAACTGAAGGAAAAAATCATCTATAAATTAATCAATCTGGATATGAACAAGGATCTTTTGGACGATATTCCTTATATCCCGTATCTTGATTTGGCAATCGTTTTCTATTGCTGCATTGCGAACACGGATGAACAGACTGCTGGTTTTCTCATTCATAATTCCCATTTGGATCTCTGGGGAATCCAGCAAAACGAATTATACAAGTATGCCCATAAGAACACTTGCCGACTGTTTCCCTATTCACTTCAGTCGGTATGCGCCACGCTTAACGAAATGTCAGAAAATCTTACCGCCCCATTATCTGTAATGCCGGAGGAAGACCTTCTGGTCTTAACGAATCAAAGCCGTATAGACGGTGCAGCTTGTATCCTGTATGACAATATGTTGGAAAAAATAGCAGAAGTATTACAGGAGGATTTCTATGTAATTCCCAGTAGTATCCACGAGCTTCTGATTCTGCGTAAACATTTGTCTCCAGAAGAAGGAGGTCTTTCAGAGTTAATTACATCTGTCAATCAGACAACCGTGTTGGATACGGACATTCTGTCATCACATCCATACTACTATGACTGTAATTTACATACCTTAAAATGCGCTTAATAATTTATGCGAATCCCAAGAAAGGAGCATCCAATCATGCACCATGTAAAAGAAGTAAAATTGCTTGTAGACAACCTTAACAAACACCGTCACGCCTACTATAACCTGAATGCACCAGAAATCTCCGATGCGGAGTATGACCGGATGTACGAGCAGCTGGAAAGTCTGGAAAAGGAGACAGGGATCATCTACTCCACTTCCCCAACCCAGACCGTAGGCTACCCGCCGGTCAGCGAACTGGAGAAAGTACCGCATCCCCATCCGCTTCTGTCTCTGGATAAGACAAAGCAGGTGGAAGATTTATGCCGTTTTTGTGGCAATCACGCAGCTTTGCTTATGCTGAAGCTGGATGGGCTGACCGTAAAACTCACCTATGAAAACGGCTGGCTGGCAGAGGCATCCACACGGGGAGACGGAGAGATTGGCGAAGATATCACCCATAACATTCCCGCCTTTGAGAATGTGCCATTCGCTATCTCTTATAAAGAGCGGCTGGTTGTCACCGGGGAAGCCTTCATACACAGAAAGGATTTTGAACGGCTGAACATCACACTCCGGGACAAGAACGGGGAACCTTATAAAAACGCCCGGAACCTGGCTGCCGGATCTGTGCGGAGCCTGGATCCGGAGAATTGCAAAGACCGCTGTGTCACCTTTCTTCCCTTCAACGTACTGGAAGGGCTGGATGAGGGAGAAAACAGCAACAGCCGGGAGGAACGCCTATATCAGTTATCAAAGCTGGGCTTTGGTTCCTGCCCGTATATTCCCCTAAATCCGGATCAGATTTCGCCGGAATATCTGGATCTTCGTATCCAGGACCTGAAGGAAAAGGCAGAGGAACTGGACCTTCCCATTGACGGAATGGTACTGATTTTCGATGACCTGGCATATTCTGCAAGCTGCGGAAGAACCGGACATCACTACAAGGACGGACTTGCTTTCAAATTTGAGGACGAAACCTATGAAACCGTTCTCAAGAGTATTGAATGGACGCCTTCCCGTTTCGGGGAACTGGCACCTGTGGCAGTCTTTGACACCGTGGAGATTGATGGGTGCTCCGTATCCAGGGCCACGCTTCATAACCTCACCTTTATCCGGGAACTGGAGCTGGTGCCGGGATGCCGTATCCTGGTATCCAAACGGAACATGATCATTCCCCATGTAGAGGAGAACCTGGACCGTAGACATTACCGGGATGCAGCCCCTGCTATCTGCCCGTGCTGCGGCGCTCCAACAGAACTCCATCGAAAAAAAGGAGAAAAAGGACGGATCATTGAAACCGTACACTGCAGCAATCCATCCTGTGAAAGCCAGCAGTTGAAAAAATTCGTCCATTTCGTATGCCGGAAAGCCATGAATATTGAAGGGTTAAGTGAGGCTACCCTGGAGAAATTCCTGAACCTGGGATACCTTCAGACCTTCCATGACATCTACCATCTGGATCAGCACCGGGAAGAGATCATCCGGCTGGAAGGGTTCGGGGAGAAATCCTTTGACCGGCTCTGGAACGCAATTCAGGCCAGCCGCAGCACCACCTTTGTCCGCTATCTGGTCAGCATGGATATTCCCATGGTAGGCCGTACAAAAAGCCGGGTATTGGATACCGTATTCTCCGGCAGTCTGAATGCCTTCCGGGCGGCTGCCACCGATGACTATGACTTCACACAGTTAGAGGACTTTGGCGCTACACTGAACCGGAACATCCATGACTGGTTTGCGGATGAAGAAAACCTGATGCTCTGGGACACGTTACAGAAAGAATTTACATTTGAAGAAAGAAAGGAAGAAACCACTATGGCAAAAAATACTGAATTTGCAGGAAAGACTATCGTAGCAACCGGAAAGCTGGAGAATTTCACCCGCGCAGAGATCAATGATAAGATCCTGGAGATTGGTGCCAAACCGGGCAGCTCTGTGACAGGCAAAACGGATTATCTCATCTGCGGCGAAAAAGCCGGAAGCAAGCTGGCGAAAGCCAAGTCTTTAGGCATAACCATTCTGTCAGAAGCAGAGTTTCTGGCTAAGTAGTGATAGTATAAAAATAGTACAAAGTAAAGATGCCATGTATACCTAAATCAT
>USFD01000151.1 GCA_900553885.1 uncultured Ruminococcus sp. | reverse complement strand
CCGTCTTACAAAAACTTCTTTGTCTCTTCCGGTTTGTGTCTGCTATCCGGAAAGTTCCTTCAGCAAATCCGGATTTCCGGTTTCAGATTTTATATTCCATGATGTAGTCGTCCATGATGAAACCGCCTCCGATATCTGCTTCCTGCGTATCAATTGTTTCGAAGCCCAGGTGCCGGTATACAGCCAGACTGTTGTCGTTGTGTTTGTTGCAGGTCAGCCAGACGGCGGTATATCCCCGTTCCCGGCAGAGGGATTTCAGAAATTCGAATGCCTGAGTTGCCAGATGCCGGCCCCGGTATTCTTTCTTTATGTAGAGTTTGCTCAGGAACAGACGGCCGTCCTCCGGGTGAATGCCGCAGTAACCGCAGAATTCGTTGCCGTCGAAAAACTGATAGTATTCGTATCCGTCCTGAATCTGCTGAGTCAGTGCAGGAAAAGACTGAAATTTTTCTACCATATAGGAAACCTGATCTTTCCCGATTATAGGTGTGAAATGTTCTTCCCATATAATTGCGGCAAGATCGGCGATTTTCTTTATCTGAGTTTCTGTTTCGGCTTTTTTGATCTGTAATTGTCCATTCATTTTTCTGATTTCCTTTCTGTGTATTATTTGCATATACCGGTATCTGTATTTGAGAAAACAGCCTGCCGGCAGGAGTATTTCTGAAAGCGCAGCCTGAAGGCTGCAGAAATATTATACACTATTTCGCGGCAAAGTGCGGGGAAAATCTTAAGCTTGAACTTACAGCAGGATGTGGGCTATTATAGAGGAAAGGATAAAATACACGAGAACAGGCACGCCGGATAAACGGACGGCAGACAGGAGAAAAAAATGTTAGAGAAATTAAAGCAGGATGTTTGCAATATTGCAAAAAGAGCGCAGCGGGACGGACTTTGTAAGCATAAGTCCGGAAATTTCAGCGCAAGAGATCCGGAGAGCGGATATGTAGTGATGACGCCTTCCGGTGTTGACCGTGATACGCTGACAGCGGACGATATGATTGTTATGGATATGGAAGCAGAGGTAATCGAAAATATTTCCGGACGCAGGCCCACCAGCGAAGCGTTGATGCATCTGATGATTTATCGCCAGAGAGCGGATGCAGCGGCTGTTGTTCACACTCATTCACTTTTTGCGACAGCATGTGCGGTTCTGAATAAACCGATTCCGGCTATTGTATATGAGGTAATGCATCTCGGTGTTTCGAAGGCACGGATTCCGGTTGCACCTTATGGACGTCCGGGGTCACCGGAACTGGCGGACAGTGTAATCGAGTGCTGCAGGGAGGCGGACTGCTTCCTGCTTGAAAAGCATGGCGCGGTTGCTCTGGATAACCGGAATATTTATGAAGCATATTTAAAAGCGGCGTATATGGAGGAACTGGCGGAGCTGTACCATCATGTACTGACTATGAATAACGGAAAAGAACCGCCTGCATTTGACCCGGAGGAGCTGCAAAAATGGGAATATCCGTCTGAAATCAGGATGAAAGAGCAGTAAAAGGCGGCAGAATTTTTTGAAAAAGGATATTATCAGCACTCAACTTGAAAGAGTGCTGATTTTTTATTGACTTTTGTAAAATCACGTATTAGAATATATACTGGATGCGGAAAACAGCCTTTTTCAGAAAAAGCGGACAGCACTGTAAGATGCGGTGAGATAACAGATATCTGCTTTACAGGAGGCTGATTCGGAGATTTTATTCAAAGGAGTGTTGAATATGGCAGTGAAAAAAGGAAGTTTATCGATTGACAGTGAGAATATATTTCCAATAATAAAGAAATGGGTATATTCAGACCATGATATTTTTGTACGTGAGTTAATATCCAATGGCTGTGATGCGATTACAAAGCTGAAAAAACTGGATATGATGGGAGAATATGAGCTCCCGGAAGGCTATAAACCGAAAATTGAAGTTATTGTAAATCCTGAAGAGAAGACCATGAAATTTATTGATAATGGTCTTGGTATGACCGCGGATGAAGTGGAAGAATACATTACTCAGATCGCTTTTTCCGGCGCAACACAGTTCCTGGAAAAATATAAAGATAAGACAACAGAAGATGATATGATCGGTCATTTCGGACTTGGATTTTATTCTGCGTTTATGGTTGCCGATGAAGTGCATATCGATTCTCTGTCCTATAAAGAAGGTGCAGTTCCGGTACACTGGGCGAGCCAGGGAGGAACAGAGTATGAGATGCAGGAGGGCAGTAAAACAACAGTCGGTACGGAAATTACGCTTTTCCTGAATGAGGACAGCCTTGCCTTTGCAAATGAGTACCGGGCAAGAGAAGTCCTTGAGAAATACTGTTCCTTCATGCCGGTTGAGATCTTTTTAACCAAAGCCAATGCAGAGAAAGAGTACGAGACGATTGACGAATCAGAACTGCTTGACACAGATGAGGTTGTTGAACATATCACAGAGGAGCCGAAAGAAGGCGAAGAAGGAGAACCGAAAAAGAAAGTTAAGATTGTGAAACGTCCGGTTTCCATAAGCGATACACATCCTCTCTGGACAAAGAATCCGAGTGACTGTACAAAAGAGGAGTATATTGATTTTTACCGCAAGGTATTTATGGATTACAAAGAGCCTCTGTTCTGGATCCATCTGAATATGGATTATCCGTTTAATCTGAAAGGAATTCTGTATTTCCCGAAGATTAATACAGAGTATGATTCAATTGAAGGAACAATTAAGCTGTATAATAACCAGGTATTTATTGCGGACAATATCAAAGAAGTTATTCCGGAATTCCTGATGGTATTAAAAGGTGTAATTGACTGTCCGGATCTGCCTCTTAATGTTTCAAGAAGCGCCCTTCAGAACGATGGATTTGTAAACAAAGTAGCAGACTACATTTCCAAGAAAGTAGCGGACAAACTGAATGGAATGTTCAAAACGGACCGTGAAAACTATGAGAAATACTGGGACAGCATCAGCCCGTTTATCAAATTCGGATGCCTGAAAGATGAGAAATTCGGCGAAAAGATGAAGGATTCCATGCTTTATAAGAACCTGGATCACAAATATATGACGCTGGATGAAGTGATTAAGGAAAACAAGGCTGCAGAGGAAAATCAGGAAGAAACTCAGGATCAGGAGGCTGCTTCTGCGGAAGAACAGAAGGATGAAAATGAGAAGAATGACAGCGAAGACAAAGATACAGCTGATTCTTCATCCGATACTCAGTCCGCAGATAAGAAAGAAGACGAGAAGACAAGCATTTATTATGTAACTGATGAGATCCAGCAGAGCCAGTATATCAATATGTTCAAAGCTCAGGGCCAGGATGCCATCATTCTGTCTCATAATATTGATGCTGCATTTATCACTTATCTGGAAGAAAAGCATTCTGATATACAGTTCCTGCGGATTGATGCAGATGTACATGATTCTCTGAAAGATGAAGTGTCAGAAGATGAAAAAGAATCCTTCCAGAAAACAGCGGACAGTCTGGTGGAGATCTTCAGAAAAGAGCTGAATAATGACAAGCTGGACGTAAAAGTTGAAAAGCTCAAAGACGATAAAGTGGCAGCAATGGCCGTCCTGTCCGAGCACAGCAGACGTATGGGTGAAATGATGAAAATGTATGGCATGGCAGGTATGGATCCGTCACTGTACGGGAATGAAGTCACCCTGGTATTAAATGCAAATCATCCGCTTGTTCAGTTTGTGACAGAACACAAACGCAGTAAAAACGTACCGATTATCTGTAAACAGCTTTATGATCTGGCAATGCTGGCGCATAAACCGTTAAATCCGGAAGAAATGACCGCATTCGTACAGAGAAGCAACGAAATCATGATGCTGCTGACAAAATAAATTCGGTTTGCTGAAGGGACTTTCCAGATAGCAGACACAAACCGGAAGAGACAAAGAAGTTTTTGTAAGACGGATTCAGAA
>USFD01000150.1 GCA_900553885.1 uncultured Ruminococcus sp. | reverse complement strand
GCAAGGCTGGGAATCATCACCAGATCCCGGTCAATATTTACAAGATGCGTTTCAAAAGCCCCGGTATCTTTGTTTTTCGTGATCACTCTTCCGGCGACAGAAAGCGGCCGGTCAAACCAGGGGGCACACAGCATACCGCCGTATCCCTCCACATTCAGACGTATGTAATGACTCTCCGTTTCCAGCTCCGGATTTTCCTTAATCTTAAAAGCGGGAGAATCACTGTGGCTGGCCATTATGCGCATACCCGAAAAATCCTGTTCCGGAACAGTAAAAGCAATAAGGGCAGAACCGTTGCGCACAACAAAATAACGCCCGCCCCGCTGGATATGCCATTTTTCATTTTCATGTAATTGTGTAAACTGTTCCTTTAAAAGCAAATCCTCCATAAATTTCACTGCATGGAAACAAGAAGGACTGGATTCAATAAAATGAATAAGTTCTTTGGAAATTGTGTGGTTCATTGTGAAAACTCTCCTTAAAGGGGACGGACCCTTTTGCAAAAGGGTCCGTCCCCTGTTGTTGATATTTTCAGAATATAATTCCCACCCTGCTCTGTCAAGAGAAATATTCTGTAATCTTTCTTTGTCCCTTTCTTTACAACGGCGGAACTGCAAGGGTATACTGTATGATAACAGCTGTGAAAACAGAGGAGGTGTGGTTATGCGGATTTTGATTGCGGAGGATGAAAGGGATCTGAACCGGATTGTAAGCTCCCGGCTGGAGGAGGAACATTACAGTGTGGATTCCTGTTTTGACGGCGGCGAGGCGCTGGAGTATCTGGAAAGCGCCGGCTATGACGCGGTGGTACTGGATATTATGATGCCGGAAGTGGACGGCCTGACAGTGTTGAAGAAGATGCGCGGCCGCGGCGACGCTACGCCGGTGCTGCTGCTGACGGCGCGGGACAGTATTGAGGACCGGGTGACGGGTCTGGATGCAGGGGCAAATGATTATCTGGTCAAGCCGTTTGCTTTTGAGGAACTGCTGGCCAGGATCCGGGTGCTTCTGAGGAAACCGGCAGACACGCCCACGTCCTGCTATCGGCTGGCGGATCTGGAGGTGCATACGGACACCCATAAAGTGCTGAGGGCGGGGGAAGAGATCCGTCTTTCGGGCAAGGAATTTTCTCTGCTCCGGTATATGATACAGAACCAGGGGATTGTACTTTCCCGGGACAGGCTGGAACAGCATCTGTGGAATTTCGACTATGCCGGCGGTTCCAATGTAATTGACGTCTACATCCGCTATCTGAGAAGAAAGATTGATGAGGGACATGACGTGAAACTGATTCATACGGTGCGGGGCGCCGGATATGTTTTGAAGGTGCAGGAATGAAACGATTGTCTTTAAAAGTGAAACTGACTGTTTTATATACGTTTTTTATGGTTCTTGTGACCTGTGCGGCTCTGGCGATCCTTTTTTCCCTGAGCAGCAGGGAAGTGCTCTCCTCAACGCAGTCCAAACTGGAAAGAAGAGTTCAGGACAGTACGGATGACATTCTGCTCCGGGACGGCGAGCTGAAGCTGGAATCGGATTTTTATTCCGTGACGCAGGATGTATATCTGTCGCTTTACAATGAAGATATGTATTTCCTCTATGGAAAGGTTCCTTATGGATTTGATTCTCAGCCGGAGTTCTCGGATGGGCAGACCAGAAGCATTACAGAGGGAAACACCAGGTGGTATGTCTATGACATGTCCTTCCGTCTGACGGAGAACAATACGGTATATATCCGCGGAATTACCTCTGTCACAGACGCGGAGGCAAGCTTTACGATTACTCTCCGGTTTGCTCTCATTTTGCTGCCGGCGCTTGTTATTGTGACGGCATTTATCGGATACCGCTTTACCAGGCGGACGCTTATGCCGGTTAAGAAAATTACGGATACTGTGCGGGAAATCCGGGCGGATGCGGATCTGTCCCGCCGAATCGGTATTACAGGCGGTCCCGGGAAACAGAGGGATGAAATTTACACCCTGGCGGATACATTCGATGGAATGCTTTCGGAACTGGAGGAAGCGTTCCGGAGGGAAAAGCAGTTTACATCAGACGTATCTCACGAACTGCGCACCCCGGTGAGCGTAATCCTGGCTCAGTGCAGCGCCTGCCTGGCAGATGAAACGCTTTCGCCAAAGCAGCGGGAGCAGGTGCTGCTGATTCAGAAAAAGACGCAGGACATGTCGGATATTATCTCCCATCTGCTGTTCCTTTCCAGGGCAGACCAGGGGAGGCAGCCGCTGCAGAAAGAATATCTGAATCTCAGCGAGCTTACCGGTATGGTCGTGGAAGAACAGAAATTTCTGGCAGAAGAAGACGGGCGGGGTGTAACGGTAGACAGCCGGATTGAGCCGGATCTTTATGCGTGGGCGGATGAGACCTTTTATATCCGAATGCTGATTAACCTGATTTCAAATGCGGTGGCTTACAGCAGAGAGAATGGACATGTTATGGTTTCTCTGAACCGTTCCGGCGGGATGGTTACCGGATGCGTGGAAGATGACGGCATCGGGATTGAAGCGGAACAGCTGCCTCATATCTGGGAGAGATTTTACCGGGCGGACACATCCAGAACCGATCGGAAGGGAGAGAATCATTCCGGTCTGGGGCTGTCTATGGTGAAATGGATCGCAGAGGCCCATGGCGGAAATGTGAAGGCCGAAAGCCGGCCGGGAGAGGGAAGCCGGTTTACGTTTTCCCTTCCGGCGGAAAATGACACAGCCGCTGCAGAAACAGGCGCGCAGAGAGGAACGATTTAATAAAAATTCAAAAAAGTCTGTTCCTTTAATGTTGCTTTAATCTTTCTCATTTATATTTAACTCAACGAAAACAAAGAATAGAAATAGAGAAAAGGATCTGAAAGGAGAAATGAAAAATGAGAAGGAAGATTTTAGCGGCAGCGGTACTGTCGGCAGCAGTAATATCCGGCGTATTTACAGGATGCGGAAACGGCAGTGATATCGGAAGAGATGCGGCTCTGGAAGTGGCCCTTGGCGATGCCGGAGTCAGCGAATCAGATGCTACAAGACTGCGGGTGTCCGAAGACAGAGATGACGGAAGAAAAGTATACGAAATCCGGTTTGATGTGGCAGATAAGGAATATGATTATGAGATCCAGGCATCCAACGGAGCAATTATCAGCTCAGATATAGAGACTGTTGAAAATTACGCAGGGCTTCAGGGAGACGGAACTCAGAACAATAATGCGTCTCAGAACGGCACAGATCAGACATCAGCATCCAATCAGGGAGCAGATCAGACCACAACAGCAGGGAACCAGGCAAACCAGGGACAGAACACTCAGAAGCAGACGGGAAATCAGAACCAGGGAAATGCAGGAAACGGAACCTCTTCCGGACCGGCCCTCAGCCAGAATGAAGCGATTCAGATTGCGCTGCAGCGGGTATCCGGAGCAACGGAACAGGACGTAAGAATTGAACTGGACTGGGACGACGGAAGATGCAAGTATGAAGGGGAGATCATTTATAACAATATCGAATATGATTTCGAGATTGATGCAAATTCGGGCACAATTCTTGAGTGGAGCGAGGAGAGATACTGATCTGCTGATCCGGAAAAAGGCAGGATTCATTCGGAATAAGACGATATACGGATAAGGAACAAAGAGGAGCTTCTTCTGAAATGGAATAACTTCAGGAGAATCTCCTCTTTTTGCAGTTCTTCTTACCGGATATAATATCCTGGATGACTGACGCGCAGCGGAAGCTTCAGCAGCTATATTGACGGAACCTTCGAATAATGCACGGGACAACATAAAAGGAAAGATACCTACGGATATTTCTGAGCCGGTTGTGAAAATACCGGCGCTTGCCAGGTGACATATGGGGAACGGAGACTTGAAAATATTTGACGAATGCGGAGAAATCTGGTATACTTTACGAGATTTATAAATAAAATATAAGTGTGGTCGTACCAGAACGGACCAGAATCCGAGAAGGAATGATCATAACACGGCGCAGTAGCCAAGTGGTAAGGCGTGGGTCTGCAACACCCTGATGCACCGGTTCAAATCCGGTCTGCGCCTCTTGTCAAAATAAGAAGAAACGTTGAAAAATCAGCGTTTCTTCTTATTTTTGTATGACGGGCATGCCGTCAGTCTGTGGTGAAAGTCCACAGGGGGC
>USFD01000149.1 GCA_900553885.1 uncultured Ruminococcus sp. | reverse complement strand
CATGGAACGGAATCCAAATTCCCTGTCCCCATCTTATGAATCCGTCTTGAAAAAAACTTCTTTGTCTCTTCCGGTTTGTGTCTGCTATCCGGAAAGTCACTTCGGCAAATCCGAAGCTTACATTTTCTCCGGCTCGCCGTATTCTTCTCCGAATGTTTCTACGGTTACGGACTTCATCCTCTGATCTTCCAGGGGACGGTCTCTGAAATCAGTGGCTGTGCAGGCAATTTTGTCTACAACATCCATTCCTTCGATAATCTTTCCGAAAGCAGCATAGGCGCCGTCAAGGTGCGGTGATTTTTCGTGCATGATGAAGAACTGGCTTCCGGCGGAATCCGGATGCATGGCTCTGGCCATGGAAAGTACGCCGGGATCATGTGCCAGATCGTTGGAAAAACCGTTCTGAGCGAATTCACCTTTGATGGAATATCCCGGGCCGCCTGTGCCTGTTCCGTCCGGGCAGCCGCCCTGAATCATAAAACCACGGATAACACGATGGAAAATCAGACCATTGTAAAAGCCTTTGTTCACCAGAGAAATAAAGTTTTTTACGGTGTTCGGAGCGATTTCCGGATAAAGCTCGGCTTTCATGATATCGCCGTTTTCCATTTCAAATGTAACAACTGGATTTGCCATAATAGTATCCTCTTTTCTAAAAAATTAATTCAATCTGACCGTCAGTGTTCAGAATAAAATACAGTGCTATTTTAACGGATTTATACAGAAACGTCAAATTGACATTCTGCCGGGGATTTTCTGTATCTGACGCCAATTTGATACTTCTTTCAGATCCTTCCTATGTTATAATGATTAAGATAATATTTTACAGATTATATTTATGAGGTGACGGATAATGGAGCTTACCGAAGTATTACGGGAAATCCGCCCGTGCAATACAGAAAACCCCTATATTTTTATCAGCTACAGCGGAGAGGACAAGGAGCTTGTGTGGCGGGACGTGCTGGAATTTCAGCGGCGCGGGTATAATATCTGGATAGATGAAAAGAATCTGGATAAAACGCAGGATTCATGGAGATATAATGCGCTTCCTGCAATAGAAGATATGGACTGCGAGCTGGTAGTCTTTTATGTGAGCCGGCATTCTCTGAACAGCGAGGGATGCTATCTTGAATTAGAGAAAACAATTGAGGAACAGACACAGGCGATTCATTTCGGCCCGGTGAAATTTATTGCTGTGGATGTGGAAGAAATCGGGAATATTATGGAGTTTTCGAAAACAGTATACAATGAGCTGCGTTCCGGTGATCTCCCGAAAGAACAGAAGCAGCAGCGGGCGATTATTCTGGACAAGTTCAAAAGAAATTTTTTTAACAGCAATAATGAGAAGGTGCGGATTCATCCTAAGAACGAAGTGAACCGGAAAATGGATTACTATGAAGAAATTCTGGCATCTTTTCCGGACAGTACCCGGATTTTTCCCGGATACAGCGAAGGGGAAATGGCTGGGGAGGAAGATATCCCGGCGGAAGTAACTGCACCTGCTAAGGAGAAAGCGGCGGAGAAAGCCGCTCCGGTCATGGCAGAAGAGCCGGTGAAAGAAGCCGTTCCGCCAGCGGAAGAAACGGGAGGGAAAGAAGCTGTTTCCATCGAGACAGAAATACCGGCGGAAACAATTGATTTTCCAGAGAACATAGTATCCGGGGACGGAGAGCCGGCATTTGAAACATATGTTTCGACGGAGAAACCGGAGGAGCGGGAAGAATGTTCCTATGAAGAGAGCCGCCCGGATCCGGGACAGGAAAAACCAGAAAATATTACGCATGAAGAAATCGTTTACCAGGCGATGATTGCAGCGAATCAGAAATACCAGGACAGAGGCTTTGCAAAGGCCAGAGAGGTTTCGGATACCCAGATAAAAAATGCTCTGAGAAGGTTCGCTGCCGGCGCTGAAACAGAGACAATGATCGGCTTTTTTGATACAACGATATCTAAAAACGGGAAAAACGGCGTCCTCATTACATCAGAACATCTGTATAGCGAGATGATTAAAGATATCGGTTATTCATTGGATCTGTGGAGAATTAAAGAAGTAATTTATCCCGGGAAGTCCAAATATCATGGGGATCTGATTTATGAAGACAATGCCCGTGTTCGGCTGTTTTTCAGTATTTACAATGACCTGATTTTCCCATTTCTGACAGCTGTAGCAGAAATGAATGCAGGGATCAGACCTGTGGCTGCTTACAGTTCGCACCATGTTACAAAAGAAATGGTAAAGGCTGCCGTGGCTGCTGCGAATGAGGGCTCGTCCCATTCTTTCAAGGCCCCGGTGCTCCTGAAGGACAGTCAGATGAAGAATGCTGTAGAGACATATGCCCGGTCGGCCGGTACAAATGAGATACTCTATATGCTGGACACCACTCTCCGGGGGAACGGGAAAGCGGGCTTTCTTGTGACGGCCGGAAGGCTTTACAGCAGTGACTTTAGCCGGGGAGATTATGTTGAACTGGATAATCTGAAGGAGGCGGCGCTGGAGGGATCCCATGTGATCCTTACATACAGTGACGGATACAGAAAGAAAATATACTGCAGTATCTATGCGCCCACGATTTTCACTTTTCTGAGAGAGCTTGTTATGCCTGAACCGGCGTAAAAAAGCAGATATGGTTGAAATGTACATTTTCCCTCTGTTTTTTTAGTTACTCGTGATATTGTCCGTTTACAGCTTCCGGTTTATACTTTATTTCAGAATCAACGAAACATATTTTTTAAGGAGGCTACATAAAATGGCAAGTTTATCACTGCAGGGCATTCAGAAAATTTATCCCAACGGATTTCATGCTGTAAAGGATTTTAATCTTGAGATTGAAGATAAAGAATTTATTATTTTTGTCGGACCGTCAGGATGTGGTAAATCAACAACGCTTCGTATGATTGCCGGCCTGGAGGATATTTCCGGCGGTACACTGAAGATTGATGGCAAGGTTATGAATGATGTAGAGCCGAAAGACCGTGATATCGCAATGGTATTCCAGAACTACGCGCTGTATCCGCATATGACAGTATATGACAACATGGCATTCGGACTGAAACTTCGTAAAGTTCCGAAGGACGAGATTGATAAGAAGGTCCGCGAGGCAGCAAGAATCCTTGACCTTGAGAAACTGCTTGACCGTAAACCGAAGGCTCTTTCCGGCGGACAGAGACAGCGTGTTGCTATGGGACGTGCGATTGTCCGTAACCCGAAGGTATTCCTTATGGACGAGCCTCTTTCCAACCTGGATGCGAAACTGAGAGTTCAGATGCGTATCGAGATCTCCAAGCTTCATGAAAACCTGGGCGCTACAATCATCTATGTAACACATGACCAGACAGAGGCTATGACACTTGGTACAAGAATCGTTGTTATGAAAGACGGTATCGTACAGCAGGTTGATACACCTCAGAACTTATACAACGCTCCGAAGAACCTGTTCGTAGCAGGATTCATCGGTTCTCCTCAGATGAACATGATGGATGCAGTATGCCACGTAAAAGGCAATGAAGTTGAACTGGAAATCGGCGGAACTACAATCGCTTTACCTGCTTCCAAGAGAAAACCGCTCATCGACGGCGGCTATGACGGAAAGACAGTTGTTATGGGTATTCGTCCTGAGCACGTATACGATGATGAAGCTCGTATTCAGGCATTCCCGGGCAGCGTAATCGAAGGTAAGATCACTGTTTACGAATTACTTGGTGCTGAGGTTTACTTATACTTTGACACAGAAGGATTCCCGATGACAGCAAGAGTTAATCCGCGTACAACAGCCAGAACAGGCGATGTTGTTAAATTCTCACTGGATCTGGAAAAGATTCACGTATTCGACAAAGAAACAGAACAGGTTATCACAAACTAATTGTTATGAAAAGATACAGACTGCCGCGGATTTATCTGCGGCAGTTTTTATATAGGAAAAGCTGCCAGCCTAGAGCGTGTTTGAAAATTGCTTTCGCCAAGCTGTACGTCACAGATTGTCGGAATGAATTTTCAAACAGGCTCTAGTGTACGAAAATAAAAAATTGAAATTTTGTCGAAAATACGTTATAGTAATTGATATATTAGTATTTTTGATAAGTGTGCAGAAGGAGAATAACTATGATTTCAAGCCAGGTGATACAGAAGACATTAGAAGAATTGAGAACCATAACGAGGATAGATCTCTGTGTTATGGATGTGGATGGAAAGGTAAACTCTACTACATTTCCGGTTGAGAAT
>USFD01000148.1 GCA_900553885.1 uncultured Ruminococcus sp. | reverse complement strand
TTGCAGATATGTCGCATAACCACATTATAATCACCGGAATAAGGTTCATTCCATATGATATCATATATTTGTTCTTTGCTAAACACTCTTCCGGGACTTCGCATTAATAAATGCAAAATTTCAAACTCTATAAAAGATAAATCTATTTTTTCCTGCTTTCGAAATAATTCTCTTTTATCCAACAAAATAACAATATCTCCATAATGTATCTTTAATGGCTTTATATTATTTTCATCACAATATATATTTCGTCCTGTTCCCAAAGCAGCAAGAACAGACTCTATTATTTCTTCTTCATTATCATTAAAAGATATCAATAATATTTTTCCGATGTTTTCGCTTCCCTTCCAACAAATACTTGCATTATGTTCCTATCCAATTCTAAAATCACCAACACCATAATCTGGTTCCCCATTCATTTCTATCACTTTACATGGTTTGCGATTAAAATATTTTTCTAAAACTGGCATGAAGTTATCAATTTTTCTTTCTTCCCCATACAGTTCTACCATCATTTCGTTAGTCGGTTCATATTGAACGCAACCTGACATATGATATTTCTGGCAAAGCAAGTACATTTCAATTTTTCCAACAGCTTCGCTGTAATACATTCTGTATCGTTTTAACATTCGCTTTACTTCTCCGCCCCATTTGCTTTTTCTCAGTTCACCGCCTGATTCCACTCTGCACCATTTATATCAGTCCATGTATCCACACCATCAAATATAAATATTCTTTCTATCACTATAAGAACTTTCATTTCGTTGAGCATTTAGTTCAAATCCTTAGTTTCCACATTGTAAATCGAGAGAAACGCAAAGATTAAGGAAAGTACCATAAGTACAACAGGAAGAATGGCATTATCCGCCAAAGAAAAATCGCCCACATTAGCCTGTGTCAAAAAAATCAGCAGAAAAGATGATACGATGGTAGCTTTTGAGGACTTCATAGCCATACCAATAAACAAGGCGATAAAACTCATGGTTACAATGACAACGGACTTTAAGAGTAACTGAATATAGAACCCCATACTTGCCATGTTGTAGTCCAGTGGGAATGAGGAAACCATGAATTGTGAACCAAGTAAAATGCAGCCGTAAATCAATAGTTTTGTCAGCACCAGAGCCACGAAATTGAAAATCCATACAGCTAACATTTGAGAAACGAGAATTTTCTGTCGCTTAATTGGATACGAAAACATTAAGTTCATGGTTTTGTTTTTATAGGCGCTCACAATGTATGTGGACAACATGACACTGGTAAACACCAGAAAAGCCATGCTTGTAAACAGCTCGATAGAGGAAGAAATCGCACTGTTACCCGGCGCCGCATCAGGAACACCCGTATCAGGATCATTGGCAATTCCCAAATAGCAAAGGGCAAATATGAACAGGCAGATCAGAGCCGACATGATAACCCCATTGCGAATGTACTTGCCTATATTATTCTTTTTCCATTCCAGCCTAATGAGTTTAAGCATGATATTTCACCTCCCCGGTCAGCTTCAAGAAGTAGTCCTCCAGCGTTTCAGATTTCTTTCCAATGCTCACAACTTCAACATCATTCAGAGCCAGTATTTTCGTCAACTGCTGGGTAGACGCTGCATGGTCATATATGCGAATTTTACCGCTGTCAAGAATCTTAAAATTTTGCAGACCCAACTTTTCAGTCAAGACATAGGCAGCCCGCTTTTCATCCGTGACAGAAAGCTCCACATAATTGAGGTTCATTTCCTCAATATCTTGCATACGAATTTCTTTCATCATTTTTCCGTGATGGATAATAGCAACGGTATCCGCAATACTCTCCACTTCAGATAAAATGTGACTTGAAATCATAACGGTAATACCGTACTCCGAACAAAGTGTTTTTAATAAATCACGGATTTGTTTCATTCCTGCTGGATCAAGGCCGTTTGTGGGTTCGTCGAGAATAAGCAGTTCCGGCTTGCACATAATGGCTCTTGCAATTCCGAGGCGTTCTTTCATGCCGAGGGAATAGTTCTTGACCGGCTGATCGGCTGCTGATGTCAAGTCCAGCATTTGCAACGCACTTTCAACACTGTCAACATTGTAATAGCCCATATACTCACAATGAAGCTGTAAGTTCTCACGCCCGGTCATGTGGTCATAAAAGGTGGGAAACTCGATGATACTTCCCATTCTTTTTAAGACTTCATAGGATTTTGGAGTCAATACCTCTCCAAACACCTCAATAGTCCCACTGGTAGGTTTCCAAAGGTTAGTAATCATCTTCATCACTGTGGTTTTACCAGCTCCGTTAGGACCAAGAAAACCATAAATTTCCCCTTTGGGAATATGAATATTAACATCAGTGACAAGTGCCTTACTACCGATCTTTTTAGAAAGACCACTTGTTTGTAAAATAAATGGCATTGTCTTGTCCGAAAAATTTGAAACGAATTGAGCCAGTGAGTGAAATTTAACGATTCTCTCACTGGTTCTTTTCATTTCATATAAAATTAAAATTTCAATCAAATAAAAAAGTCAACTTGTACATATCAAATTTCTCTTCATAGGTTATAACTTATATTTTTATTTTCAAAGTATACCATATCCCATGATTGTTCCGTTATTAATATTATAGCTTCTCTGGTTCACGGCATTGCTGGAGTTTCCTTCTACGGTGTATACGGTACTGCCTTCGGTTTTCTCCACGATTCCCACATGGTCTGAGGTTCCGTCCCCGTTCCAGTCAAAAAAGATCAGGGTTCCGGGTGCTGGGGAATATCCCCGGCTTTTCCACTTTCCCTTGCTCTGGAACCATGCGATTCCATCATCGCACAGGGAGAATTTTGGCATCTTGCCGCTCTCGATGAGTCCTGCCTGATCCCCACACCAGCTGGCAAAGCAGGCACACCATGCCACATGGCTGTCAAAGCCATACCACGACCAGAACTTCTGGCCTCCCTCATTTCCAAGCTGGGTAAGTGCCACCGATACGATCTGGCCGCTGCCTCCAAACAGGCCGGCAAACAATCCGCCGCTGGAATAATACCGCAGGACATGTGGGACGTACTCTGGGTCGCCATAGGCACTCCATCCATGCGAAGCCGCCTGCTCGTTGGAGAACTGCAGGGCATTTTCGGCACTGTAACCGCCATACTTCCGTATCGCCCACGTTATGTATCCGTTGCCGTAGTTATATCCTTGCAGGGACAGTTTCAGCTTATCCATATCCTGTGGACTGGTGCATCCGGCTTCCTTCAGGCAGTCTGCATAATACTGGATTCCTACCTGTATGGAGTAATCTGCGTCCTGGATGGCATTGGGACTGTTGGAGTACCTAGTGTTGTATGGGCACTCACTGCTCTGCATGGGATCGGTTCCCCGGCCGCCGGATTCCTGCATCATGATCGCCTGTATCACGGAAACGTATTCGGGGATTCCGTACTGGTTGGCATATTTCTGGATAGCTGTTGTATAGGAAAGGACTTCCTGACTCAATGCTTCGTTGCTCTCTGAGCTTCCTGAAAATGCCGCACCGCCAATGATTCCAACCATGATAACCAATAAAAGAACGATAACTGCTCCGGCGGCTCCCAGTGCAGCCATCATGGACTGCACGGTTTTCGCTGCCACTTCCACGGCGGCCCTAGCTGCCTTGAATGTATTCTCCCCTGCCCTTGCCGTTTTCTGTATCCGACGGATTCCATCAGAAGTCTGCAAGGCTGCTTTCTTCGCCGCCTGTTTCGCTGCCCTTCGTTCCATCTGCTTCTGCATCCGGGCTGTCAGGGCGTTGGAGCTGGCCGCACGGAGCTTCTGCTCTGGCTGGACGCTGATCTTCGCAGACTGGGGAGCCGTCTTGATGATACGCTTCTGTATGTTTTTCGGCTCCGGCTGTTTCCTTGGTTTTTCTTTAATCCGAATGGTTTCCGGCTGTTTCTGTCGGATGGCGGTCTGCCTTACTGTATCTTTTGCTTCCTTCTTCCGGCTCTGTTCTCGGATGGAGAGCTGCTTCATTTCTGCTATTTCCTGTCTGTTCTGGATTCTTGGTGTCTCCCTGGCAGCCCGGATCTTCTGCTCTTTCGTTTTGACGGCATCTGAAACCACCTTTTGCCGCTGGGCTTCCTGGATCTGTACTTCCCGGATCTGTGCTTCCTGAGCTTCCCGGCTGGCAGGATTGGCGGTCTGTGTGTCCCCTGTTCCTCTGGCGGTTTCTTTCTCCGCTTCTTTTTTGCCAGCGGCTCTCTGTTTGATCTTCTCGTAGGAAGTCTGTGCGGCTGTCTTTCCGGCTCTGGTTACAGTTCTGCCTGTCTTTCTTGCAGCCCATTCCT
>USFD01000147.1 GCA_900553885.1 uncultured Ruminococcus sp. | reverse complement strand
TGCATTCTCATCTGCAACTTTTCCCTCAATCATGACAAGCACTTCTTCACCGATCATATCTTCTGCCTGTGCAAATGCAATCTCCTGCTGCAACTCCATGATCTCAGCCTGTCTGTCTTCTTTGACTTCTTCCGGTATCTGATCCGGCATCTCTGCCGCCGGTGTGTCTTCCTCCGGCGAATATGTGAATACGCCGAGCCGGTCAAATTCCATCTCGTCTACAAACGCTTTCAGCTCTTCGTGCTGCTCTTCTGTTTCTCCCGGGAAACCAGTGATCAGTGTTGTGCGAAGTGTGATGTCCGGAATTTCCCGTTTTAATTTTCCAATGATTTCTTCTAACTGTGCTTTGGAAGTTCTTCTTCCCATGCGCTTTAAGATTTCATCGTTAGCATGCTGAATCGGCAGATCCAGATAATGACAGAGCTTCTTTTCTTCTTTCATAACCTGGATGAGATTATCATCAATCTCTTCGGGATAACAGTACAGAATACGGATCCAGCGAATTCCATCTACCTTGCACAATTCACGTAAAAGCTTATGCAGAGATTTTTCTCCGTAAATGTCTTTTCCGTAAAGCGTTGTCTCCTGAGCGACCAGAATCAGTTCTTTAACCCCCTGGCCGGCCAGTTCCCGGGCTTCCTTTAACAGGTGTTCCATGGGAATGCTGCGGTAGGCGCCGCGGAGTTTCGGTATGATACAGTAGGTACAATGTTTATCGCAGCCTTCCGCGATCTTCAGATAAGCAAAATGTCCGCCCGTTGACACCGCTCTTTTGGCATCCGGAAGCGGCAGGGCATTCAGATCAGAAAGAATTACTTCTTTTTTCCCTTCAAGAGCCTGATCCACAGCCCGTATAATCTGGTCGATCGCCGTTGTTCCAAGGACCTCGTCCACCTCCGGAATCTCATCCAGGATCTCCTGGCGGTACCGCTGGGCAAGGCAGCCTGTCACGATCAGGGCTTTTGCTTTTCCGTTCTTTTTATATTCCGCCATATCAAGGATATTCTGAATGCTCTCTTCCATGGCATCGTGAATAAAGCAGCACGTGTTGATTATAATAACATCCGCCTCATTCTCGTCGTCTGTTATCTCATATCCTCTGGATGTGAGCATACCCAGCATTACTTCGCTGTCCACAAGGTTTTTATCACATCCAAGAGAAAGGAATAGTATTTTCATAATTACCTCCGGAGTCTGTTAGTCTATATCGCAAAAAAGCAGATACCACGTGTGCATCTGCCCTGTCTGCTTTCTATTCTTCTTCACTCTCAGCAAGAATCTTCAGTTTTCCCTGATTCAATTCGTCTATTGCAATCGAAAGCGGTTTTTCACCTTCCTTGGTATCTACAAGAGGAAGTTCTCCGGCAATCAGCTGTCTGGCCCTCTTGGATGTTGCCATTACAATAGAATAACGGCTGTTGACAATCTTGGACTCTCCCTCCTCAACATCTTTGTTTACTACTTTCATCAGGTCAGTATATGACGGATGCAGCATACTTAATCTTCTCCTTTCAGATTTATAAGATCTTGTTTTATTTTTTCCATAAAGTCTGCATTACGGCTTGTTCTGCGGTGCTCTCCGCGGATAATGCTGTGCATCTCCTCCACGCAGGCATCCAGATCATCATTAACAATCAGATAATCATACAGCTCCATGCCCTCTGCTTCCTCGCAGGCCCGGTTCATGCGGGAACGGATCACCTCCATGGTCTCTGTGCCTCTTCCGATCAGACGGGACTGCAGCTCTTCCGCTGACGGGGGTGTCACGAAAAGCAGCAGCGTATCCGGAAATGCCTTCTTTACCTTCAGGGCTCCCTGAATCTCAATTTCGAGAATCACGTCTTTTCCCTGCTTCATTTTCTCTTCCACATATCCGCGGGGTGTGCCATAATAATTTTCAACATATCTAGCATACTCTATCAGCTCATCTTTGGCAATCATTTTTTCAAATTCCTCTTTCGAAATGAAAAAATATTCCCTTCCGTTCTCTTCTCCCTCCCGCGGCGCCCGTGTGGTGGCGGAAATCGAAAGGGCATATGTATCCGGATATCTCTTCAGAAGTTCTTTCATAAGCGTTCCTTTGCCTGAACCGGAGAAACCGGATACAACCGTTAAAATCCCTCTGTCACTCATATTCCTCTTCCTTCTTTAATAAAATATACTGTTTTTCTTTCAGATACAGTGAACCGTTCTGTGTCACTCTTCTGACGTCTTATTCAATATTCTGGATCTGTTCCCGTATTTTCTCAATCTCTGTTTTCAGACTGATTGCATGATTGGAAACTTCCAGGTCATTTGCCTTGGACAGAATCGTATTTGCCTCCCGGTTCATCTCCTGGGCAATAAAATCCAGTTTCCGACCAATCCCCTCTTTCTCTTCCAGGGTGGCACGCATGTGACGGATATGACTTTTCAGTCTGACTACTTCTTCGTCCGTACAGATCTTGTCTGCAAAAAGAATCACCTCAGCGGCAATCCGGCTTTCCTCAATCTGAGTATCGGCAAGCAGCTCTTTTACCTTTTCCTCGAGTTTCTGCCGGTATTCTGCCACAATCTGAGGAGAGCGTTCCTCCACGCAGGCCACCTCTTTTTCCAGAAAATCCAGTTTTCCCAGAATATCTTTCTTCAGATTTTCCCCTTCTTTTGTCCGGGTTTCAACAAACTGGGCAAAAGCACCTTCCAGAGCCTCCTTCAGGCCGTTCCACAGTTCTTCCTCATTCTCTGTCTGTTCCTCCATTGTAAATACTTCCGGGTAGCGGGACAGAACAGATACCCGGATATCATCTTCCAGGCCGAATTCCTCGGACATCTTCCGGAGATGTTTCAGATACTCTGCTGCAATTACGCTGTTATACTTTACTGAAACCTGAGCCTGTGATGTATCCTCATATGTGATAAATATATCCACCTTGCCCCGGTTAGCGTAGGATTTCAGAAGCGTACGGATAGCCGTCTCAAAAAAATTCAGCTTTTTCGGCATCCGGATATTTACGTCCAGATAACGATGGTTCACACTTTTTAATTCCACTGTAAATTTTTTTGCATCTTTCTGTATCTCGCATCTTCCATAGCCTGTCATGCTCTTTATCATGTTTTATTCCTCGTTCCGATCTGAATTATTCACTTTTGTCCATACATACCGTCTCAAGGCTGGTGCCGGAGCACTCGGCCAGAATGTATGTACAAACCGTTCTATATATTATACCCCCAGGAATCTGAAATGGTCAACAGGTCTTTTTCACCGATTCCACTTGTGGTATAATACAGATTACGGCTGATTATATGAAAATGAAAATAAGGAATGATAAATTATGGCATTTGATGGAATTGTTGTGGCAAATCTTGTCCACGAACTACACGAACAGTTATTAAACGGAAGAATTGCAAGGATTGCGCAGCCGGAGGCAGACGAGCTGCTTCTGACTATTAAGACACCGGAAGGCCAGAAGCGGCTTCTGATTTCCGCAAACGCTTCTCTTCCTCTGATCTATCTTTCTGATACAAATAAACCCTCTCCCATGACTGCCCCGAATTTCTGTATGCTTCTGCGCAAGCATATAGCGAATGGCCGCATCGTCGATATCACTCAGCCCAGACTGGAGCGGATTATCCGTTTTACAATTGAGCATCTGGATGATCTGGGAGATCTGTGCCGGAAAGTTCTGATCGTGGAAATCATGGGAAAGCACAGTAATATTATCTTCTGCAGCGAAGATGGAAAAATTATTGACAGTATTAAACATATTCCGGCACAGGTAAGCTCGGTCCGGGAAGTGCTCCCCGGCAGGGAATACTTTATCCCCGACACCATGCACAAAGCTGACCCGCTTACCGTATCCCGGGAAGATTTCACACGTCTTCTGACGGAAAGACCTCTTCCCCTGTCCAAAGCCATCTATACAAGTTTTACGGGGATCAGTCCCGTCACTGCAGAGGAAATCTGCTGTCTGGCAGGAATGGACTCTGCTGTTCCCGCAAAGGAATATCCGGAAGATATACTTTTCCATCTGTTTCACCAGTTTGAAATTTATTTCTCTGCCGTGAAAGAGAAAAAATTTACACCGGTGATTTATTTTGACGGACAGGAGCCAAAAGAATTTTCCTCCCTGCCGCTCACCCATTTTTCCGGATATACCGCCAAAAACTATGCTTCTATATCCGAGGTCCTCAGGACCTTTTATTCCACCCGCAGCCAGCTTGGCCGGATCCGGCAGAAATCTGCGGATATCCGCCATATTGTTCAGACAGCGCTGGAACGGAACCGGAAAAAATACGACCTTCAGATCCGTCAGCTTAAAGATACGGAAAACCGGGAGAAA
>USFD01000146.1 GCA_900553885.1 uncultured Ruminococcus sp. | reverse complement strand
GTAAACAGTACAAAGTAGCCGAAGGCGATATCATTAAAGTAGAGAAACTTGGTGTTGAAGCTGGCGGAACTTATACATTTGACCAGGTGCTTGCCGTAAACAATGACAAACTGGTCGTTGGTAATCCGACTGTTGAAGGTGCAACAGTTACAGCTTCTGTAATCGGTGACGGAAAAGCAAAAAAAGTTGTCGTTTACAAGTATAAGAGAAAAACTGGATACCATAAGAAAAACGGACACAGACAGCAGTACACAGCTGTTAAGATCGACAAGATCAACGCATAAGCAGTGTCTGTATGATCAGGGTAACTGTTTATAAAACCGGGAGGCACGGGTACACAGGGATCGACCTGTCCGGACATGCAGGATACGAAGACGCGGGACATGATATTGTCTGTGCGGCAGTTTCTGTACTTGTTATCAATACTGTAAATTCTATTGAACGGTTTACAGAAGACAAGACAAGCTGCATTTCGGATGAGGATACGGGAAACATTCAGTTCCGTTTTATGAATCCCCCGACTCACGATGCCTTACTTCTGTTTGAATCTATGGTTTCCGGGCTGGAAGCGATAGAAGAGAACAGGGAATATGAACCATACATTGACATAATCTTCAAGGAGGTGTAGGTACCATGATGAAAATGAATCTTCAGTTTTTTGCTCATAAAAAGGGAGTTGGTTCTACAAAGAACGGACGTGATTCCGAATCAAAAAGACTGGGTGCGAAGAGAGCTGACGGACAGTTTGTAAAGGCCGGAAACATCCTTTACAGACAGCGCGGAACAAAGATTCATCCGGGCGTTAACGTAGGACGCGGCGGAGATGACACTCTGTTTGCACTGGTAGACGGCGTAGTAAGATATGAAAGAAAAGGAGGAGACAAGAAACAGGTTTCTATCTATCCGGTAGCTGAATAGTCAGACTGACAGAAAAGTACGGACAGAACTTTTCACTTGCATATTAACAGTCACAGCCCCAGACTTTTTGTCTGGGGCTTTTGTCACTTAGAAAATATTATGTTTGATAACAGCACTTTTATAATAAAAAGGAGAAATTATGTTTGCAGACAGAGCGAAAATCTATATCAGATCCGGTAAAGGCGGCGATGGACACTGCAGCTTCCGAAGAGAACTGTATGTTCCGAACGGCGGTCCTGACGGCGGCGACGGCGGCCGCGGCGGGGATCTGATTTTTGAAGTGGATGAGGGTTTGAATACTCTTGGAGACTACAGACATAAGAGAAAATACGCGGCCGGCGACGGAGAGCCCGGCGGAAAGCGCCGCTGTCACGGGAAAGACGGGAAAGATCTGGTTCTTCCTGTTCCTGAAGGCACCGTCATTAAAGAGGCTGTTACAGGTAAAGTTATCGCTGATATGTCCGGAGATAACCGGCGTCAGATCGTCCTCAAAGGCGGGAAGGGCGGTCTTGGCAATCAGCATTTTGCAACGGCGACAATGCAGGTGCCGAAATATGCTCAGCCGGGACAGCCGGCAAAAGAGCTGGAAGTACAACTGGAACTGAAAGTTATCGCTGACGTGGGTCTGATCGGATTTCCGAATGTAGGAAAATCCACCCTGCTGTCCAGAGTTACAAACGCAGATCCTAAGATTGCCAATTATCATTTCACGACACTGAATCCCAATCTGGGAGTGGTTGATCTGGAAGGAGCCAAAGGATTTGTTATGGCAGACATTCCGGGACTGATTGAAGGCGCCTCAGAAGGCGTAGGACTGGGGCATGAATTTCTCCGCCACATTGAGCGGACCAAAATGATGATTCATGTAGTTGACGCTGCGGGTTCAGAGGGCAGAGATCCGGTAGATGATATCTATAAAATCAATGCGGAACTGGAAGCCTACAATCCTGAAATTGCAAAGCGTCCTCAGGTCATTGCAGCGAATAAAACAGATCTGATCTATTCCCCGGAAGAAGATCCTGTAGAACGTTTAAAAGCAGAGTTTGAGCCAAAAGGAATCCGGGTATTTCCGATTTCCGGAGCAACAGGGAAGGGCATCCCGGAGCTTTTGTACTATGTCAGCTCACAGCTTGATACAATGGACCGTTCCCCTGTCGTGTTTGAGCAGGAATACTTCCCGGAAGAGGAGCTGATTTACGAAGAGCTTCCTTATACTGTTGAAGTCGAAGACGGAATGTATGTTGTCGAAGGCCCGAAAATTGAAAAAATGCTGGGTTATACAAACCTGGATTCCGAAAAAGGATTTGCCTTTTTCCAGAAGTTCCTGAAAGAAACCGGTATTCTTGATGAGCTGGAGGCAAAGGGAATTCAGGAGGGTGATACCGTCCGCATGTACGGACTCCAGTTTGATTATTATAAATAATAGATAGAAGGAGAGGACATATGACCACAAAGCAGAGAGCATATTTAAAAAGCCTGGCAATGAATCTGGAACCCATATTCCAGGTTGGAAAGTCCAGTATGACACCAGGACTCACACAGGCCATATCCGAGGCGCTGGAAGCACGTGAGCTGATCAAAATCAGTGTACTCAAAAACTGCGCAGATGATCCCCGGGAACTGGCCGAAATTATCTCCGAACGCACCCGTTCTCAGGTAGTTCAGGTAATCGGGAAAAAAATTGTTCTGTACAGAGAAGGAAAAGACGAGAAAAAGAAGATTGTTCTTCCGATGTAAATATTGGTAAAATATACTTCTCATAAAAGAATGGAAGACTACAGGAAGGAATAGAAACTATGAAAATCGGAATCATGGGAGGAACCTTTGACCCAATTCATATCGGACATCTGCTTCTGGGAGAATTTGCATACGAGGATTTCGGACTGGATGAAATCTGGTTTCTTCCAAACGGAAACCCACCGCATAAAGAAACAGTAGATACAGGCGCAGCGCTGAAACACCGTATTGAAATGATCAAAAGAGCAATTCAGGGTGTCTCTCATTTCCGCCTCAGTCTGCACGAAGCAAACGCTTCAGAGCATTCTTACACCTATCAGACCATGCGGGAATTCAATCAGATGTTTCCTGAACATGAATTTTACTTTATTCTGGGAGCAGACTCCCTTTTTTCCATTGAACAGTGGAAATATTTCCGGGAGATTTTTCCAACCTGTACAATCCTTGCCGCCATGCGTGACGATAAAGACGCTAAGGAAATGCAGCGGCAGATTCAGTATCTGACAGATAAATACAACGCCCGGATCCGGCTCCTCCGGGCACCGCTTCTGGAAATTTCCTCAACGGTAATCCGGGAACGCGCTTCCAGAAATCTGGGCGTACGGTATATGGTTCCTGATTCCGTTGCGGAGTACATTAAAGCAAATCACCTTTATAAGAAGAAAGAAGTTGATACTGTATGACAGAGGAATTAAAGCAAATCAGCAGAAAACTTTCCAAAATACTGAAAAAGGACAGATACAATCATACCCTGGGCGTGATGTACACAGCGGCTTCTCTTGCCATGTGTTACGGTGCTGACATCCGGAAGGCTATGACTGCAGGACTGCTTCATGACTGCGGCAAATACCTTTCCGCCGAGGAGCAGATCCGGCTCTGCAGAAAGAAAAACATTTCCCTTACAGAGTCTGAACTGGAGATGCCTGCACTTGTCCATGCAAAACTGGGAGCTTATCTGGCCAGATATGAATACGGAATTACAGATCCTGACATACTGGATGCTATAACTTATCATACAACAGGCCGGCCGGATATGACGCTCCTGGAAAAAATTGTATATATTGCTGATTATATCGAGCCCAACCGTAAAGAAATCCCCGGTCTTGATCAGATCCGCCGGATTGTATTTACCGACATCGACAGGGCAGTATGTCTCTCGGCGGGCTCTACAGTCCGTTATCTCAGAAACGGCGGAAAAGCTGTTGACCCTATGACCGTTAACACCTATAATTTTTATAAAAGGAAGGAGGATTGATATGGACCAGTCCAGAGAAATGGCACGGATTGCATGGAATGCACTGAACGATAAAAAAGGAGAGGATATCAAAATTATTGATATCACAGGTATTTCTGTGCTTGCCGACTATTTTATCATTGCAAACGGAAACAGTGACAGCCAGGTTAACGCTCTGGTAGATAATGTAGAGGAAGAGCTTCACAAAGCCGGCTACTCTCTGAAGCAAAGAGAGGGGCAGGCCTCCGGAAGCTGGGTGCTCCTTGATTTCGGCGACATTATCGTACACGTATTTGACAAAGAAAACCGGCTGTTCTATGATCTGGAACGGATCTGGAAAGACGGAAAAGTTACAGATATTGCGGATCTGTAAAAAAAGTCTCAGATCTCCCAAAAAGGGGGATGTCGGTTAATACCGATTTTTAACCCTTGATATGAGAGGGAGAGG
>USFD01000145.1 GCA_900553885.1 uncultured Ruminococcus sp. | reverse complement strand
TAGCTGATTCTCAGGTTCTGTTATTTTTCTTAACTCATGGAACGGAATCAGAATTCCCTGTCTCCATCTTCTGAATCCGTCTTACAAAAACCTCTTTGCCTCTTCCGGTTTGTGTCTGCTATCCGGAAAGTCCTTTCGGCAAATCCGGATTCCCGCTGTTTTCTCTGGGCGTCTTTTCTTACGACTCCAGTTCTTCCAGCATTTCCGTTACTGTTTTCCCATATACCGGATGTCTTTTATAAGGCGCAATCCGGGCCAGAGGTTCCAGTACGAATCTTCTTCTCTGCATATCCACATGGGGAATACAAAGCTCTGTCTTCTGCACAATCAGATCATCATAAAAAATAATATCCAGATCCAGTGTCCGCGGTCCCCAGTGGACTTTCCGCTCGCGGCCCGCCTCACTTTCTATCCGGTTCAGCTCTTTTAACAGTTCTTCCGGCGTCAGAAGGGTCTCAAGCTCCAGGCATCCGTTCAGGAAATCGCCCTGGTCTGTCACCCCATAAGGTTCTGTTTCTATCAGATCTGAAATCTGTTTCACCTGACATCCTCTGATATCATTTATTGCTTTTACTGCATTTTTTATGTACGCTTCCCGGTCACCGAGATTGGAGCCAAAGGCAATATACGCTGTATGCCTTCCCCTTGTAATCTCCACGCTGACAGTCTTTAATGACTGCCGGATCGGAGCCCATGGTTTCTTGATTTCCAGCCTTATTTCCTGAAGAAGCGGATATTTTATCAGAAGTTCTTCCACAAGATTCTCCGCTGCGCTCTCCAGCAGCTTAAACGTATGTTTCTTCAGATACAGGCTGATAAAAGCACTGACTTCTCCATAGTGGACAGAATCCGTCAGATCATCTGTTTTCCCCGCCTTCCGCGTATCTGTATACAGATCTGCAGATATGACAAACTTCTGTCCCAGTGCATTTTCTTCCGGAAATACTCCATGGTTTGCAAATACTTCCAGATCTATAATCCGGATCCGGTCCCCGGTTCTTTCATTTCTATCTGTAATCATCGCATCAAACTCCCGCTCTGTTTTCTTCTATTTTACTATTTTCATCAGGAGGGCAGTCCTCCGGCCTCTGAACTGATTCCATATTTTTTCCCTTTCCTGTTTAAAGAGCGTACTGCATCAGCGCACGTGTCATCTGCACGGCTCTTTTATTTTTTCTGACGTCATGCACTCTGACGAAAGCACAGCCTTTCTGTACGCCGTAAACTGTTGTAACCAGAGTCCCCTCCTCCCTTTCTTCTGCCGGAAGATTCAGGGTAAGTCCGATCACAGATTTGCGTGAGGTACCAAGAAGAACCGGAAATTTCAGTTCATGCATAACCTCCAGACGGCTGATGATTTCCAGATTCATCTCATATGTCTTGCCGAACCCCACGCCCGGATCCAGAATTATTTTCTCCCGGGAAATGCCTGCCTGATCCGCAAGTCTGACACATTCCCGCATATCCTCCAGGAATTCAGGAATGAACCGGACATAGTCTGTCTGCTCCCGGTTGTGCATCAGGCAGCATGCCGCACCACTTTCTGCAATGACTCCGGCCATCTCCGGATCATATTTCAGCCCCCAGATGTCGTTTACCAGATCTGCTCCGGCAGCAATTGCAGCCCGGGCAACCCGGCTTTTGTATGTATCGATGGATACCGGTATATCCAGTTCTTTTTTCAGCGCTTCGATAACCGGAGCCACTCTTTCAATTTCCTCCTCGTCCGGGATCTGCACATGCCCCGGGCGTGTGGACTCCCCGCCCACATCGATTATATCTGCACCGTCTTCCGCCATCTGCCGGGCATGGGCAAGCGCTGCGTCAATCCGGTTGTACTTTCCTCCGTCAGAAAAGGAATCGGGCGTCACATTTAAGATTCCCATAATGTATGTCTGATTTTCTGTGTCAAATTCTTTTCCGCCTATAATCATACTTCTGTCTCCATGTTCTGTGTCATTTTCATCCTGTATCACACTGTTGTTTTTATTCGGTATCTGTCTTATTTATACCAGAATTTCCAGATTCTTTTTTTCATCGCTCCAGTCGCATTCGCTCCGGGCCGGACAGGCAAAACACATCCGGGAGGCTTTGTCACTGGTATAGAGAAGCCTCTCAAAAGGCTCTGCCTGATCTCTCAGTTTCCGATGTCCGCGGATTCCTGTCAGAATCAGCCGCTTTTCCTCTTCAGAATACGCGCAGTCTTCAGGAAGTGAATCCAGAATCTCCGAAGCAATCTTTTCTCCGGATATCTCATGCGGTATTCCTTCCTCATACTGGTCAAACTTCCCGATATCATGAAGGAGAGCCGCCCCGTAAATCACGTCCTTCCTTATTCCCATATCCTGTTCCAGGCAGGTAATATACGCAATTCTTGCCACATCCATCAGATGAGCCATCTGATGACAGCAGAATATTCTGTCCCGTTCCAGCATTTCCAGCCGCCGGTAACATTTCTGATACAAAGGATGTGCCAGTATGGCATTCACTCTTTTCACTGCTCTTCGTCCCCTTCTCTTCTGTTCTCCGTCTGCAGGATGCCGGTATCTGCTCTTCTTTGCTCTGGTCCTTCTCCTGCTTCCTGCAGCTCACAGCAAGAAGCAGAAGACTTCCCCCATTGAATTACATCAGCGCTCTGCTGACAGCATCCGGAAGAACCGTTCCTCCAGCGCCGGATCGGTTTCAAATACGCCCCGTCTCGCCAGAGTTACGGTTTTGCTTCCCGGCTTTTTAATTCCCCGCATAGTCATACACATGTGCTCCGCCTCAATCATTACAAGGGCTCCTTTCGGCCGCACGGCCTCCATCAGGGCATCTGCGATCTGGCAGGTAAGCTGTTCCTGAAGCTGGAGTCTTCTGGCAAACACTTCCACTGTTCTTGCCAGTTTGCTCAGACCCACAACCTTCCCGTCCGGAATATATGCAATGTGTGCTTTTCCATAAAAGGGCAGAATATGATGCTCGCAGGTAGAATAGAACGTAATATCTTTTTCAATTACCATCTCGCTTCTGTCCACAGAAAATGTTTTTAAAAGATGTGCCCCTGCATCCTCTTCCATTCCGCCGTAAAGCTCCTCACACATTCTGGCAATTCTGTCCGGTGTATCCTTTAAACCTTCCCGGGAAGTATCTTCCCCGATTCCTTCAAGGAAAAGCTTTACCGCCTGTTTGATTTTTGTCTGATCTATCATCTTTCATCCCTCTTTTTGCGTACTGCCTCATCATATGCTTCTTTTACCTGATACAGGTAGGACAGAGAACCGAACGCCAGAATCACATCTTCTTTTCCCGCCTCTGCCAGCGCCGTCTTTACTGCCTGTATCACTGCCTCTCTCTGTGCCGCCGGCGCCGACGTGTTTCTGCCCGGCGCTCTTACACAGGGGCAATACGGCTTCAATGCCTCGGCCAGTTTTTCCGGCGGCAGTCCTCTCTTCCGGTCCGGCAGCGCCACCGGATAGATCACAGACGCCAGCGGTCCCATGATCTGCGCCATTTTGTCATACTCTTTATCTTTAAAAACACCCATAATGCAGAGAAGCCTGCGCCCGGGGAAATACATTTCCACAGATTCCCGGAGTTTCCGGGCCGCATCCTCATTGTGAGCGCCGTCTATTATAAACGTTGGCTCGTCGCCGATGCAGCTGAATCTTCCCGGCCAGACCGTCTGCTCCATTCCTTGCTCTACCGCCTCTTCCGGGATGTCATATCCCAGGCGCCGCAGCACCCGGATTATCTCCAGCGCGGTCACCGCGTTTCCAATCTGATTCCGTCCCGCCATAGCGGTATGTATCCTTCTGAACTCTTTATAAGAAAGCGTAATTCCCCGGTAATCTTCCCGGATAATCTCTGCTTCCTGCTGTTCGGCCCGGATATAGGAACACCCGAGTTTTTGCGCCTGTTTCTCCAGTATTTTATCCACACATTCCTTCTGCTGCACGGATACAACTGTACAGCCCGGCTTTATAATTCCGGCTTTATTCTCTGCAATCTCTTCCAGACTGTTTCCGATCACTCCCAGATGATCCCGGCTGATGCTTGCAAAAGCCGCACAGACCGTATTGTGTATAATATTGGTGGCATCCAGGGCTCCGCCAAGGCCCGCTTCTACTACGGCCAGATCACATTTTTTCTTCCTGAAATATAAAAATGCCATTGCCGTCTCTGTCTCAAAGACAGTAGGGGCCGGTTCTCCGGCCGCCTCAAGTCGGGCAACAGCATTTCTTACAATCTCTGTTATTTCAGCGAACTCTGTCTCCGATATCCATTCTCCGTCAACCTGAATCCGCTCCAGATAGGAAACCACTGTTGGTGAAACATACCGCCCGATCTTATAACCTGCCTCACTTAATATTGTTGAAGTGTATGCAAGCACAGATCCCTTGCCATTCGTCCCTGCAATATGTATGAACTTCAGATCATCCTGGGGATTCCCAAGTTCACGCAACAGACCTCGAATTGTCTCCAAGCCCAGTACACTTCCGTATTTC
>USFD01000144.1 GCA_900553885.1 uncultured Ruminococcus sp. | reverse complement strand
CCTCAAATTTCCGCATTGTCACCCTGTTACAGAAACAGTATAATTAATTTAACATTTTACAACAGAGAAGGTTGCGGCTTACTATGAAGAAATCAGATAAAAACAATAAAAACAGCGGAAGATCCGTATCTATATACATACTTCTCTCCGGCGGAGTGCTTTTTTCTGTATCCGCGGGACTGATGCTGCTCGCGGCCCGGACAGATTCTTTCGCGCAGTGGTACTCAGTGAACATTTATCCCCTGCTTGTAACGGTTATCGGGCGTTTTATGGGACTGTTTCCGTTTTCTGTGGCGGAAATATGCATTTATCTTCTGCTGGCTGTTTTTGTCGTTTCTCTGGTATATACGGCTGTAAGAATTGTACGCCGCAGAAATGGGAAAAGAATTTTGTTCCGGTGGTTTGCCTCAGTAGTGCTGGCGTCAGGAATCCTGATATTTCTTTATACTGCGGGATGCGGCATTAATTATTACCGCCGGCCCTTTTCCCGGACAGAGGGGATTGTTACATCCCGGTATTCAGCGGATGATCTGGAACGGATCTGCCAGTGGCTGACGGAGGAAGTGAACACCCGAAGCGGCAGCGTATCCAGGGATGAAAAGGGGAGAATGGAACTGGATGGACCGGAAGGGCAGGGGGCTGTGGAAGCCATGAAAAAGCTGGGAAAGAAGTTCTCCTCGCTGGAAGGATTTTATCCCCGTCCTAAAAAACTGGCTGTATCGGAAGTGCTCTCTTATCAGGGACTGACCGGGATTTATCTTCCATTTACAATCGAGGCAAATTATAACGGGGATATGACGGCTTACAATATTCCGTTTACCGTCTGTCATGAACTTTCACATCTGAGAGGATTTATGGAAGAGCGGGAGGCAAATTTCATCGCGTTTCTGGCCTGTATCGGCTCTGACCGGACGGATTTTCAGTACAGCGGATATCTTTCCGGCTGGGTTTACTGTATGAATGCGCTTTACCGGATTGATCCGGAACGCTGGGCAGAGGTGCGAAGCGGTCTGACGGAAGCCGCAGAGCCGGATCTGGAGGCCAACAACGCGTTCTGGGACAGTTATGAGGGTCCGGTCAGAAAGACGGCAGAGAAGGTGAATGACACATATCTCAAAGTGAACGGACAGGCCGACGGCGTGGAAAGCTATGACAGGATGGTTGACCTGATTGTGGCATACTTTGGCGACAAGTAAAGTACGTAAGAGTGCGTGCAGTGAAAGGGGACGGACAGGAACAGGACAGTATACTAAATGGATGGAGGGAAGAGGGATGAGGAAAAAAAGGAAGCCGTTTGCGGCAGCAGGGATGGCAGCGGTTGTGACAGCAGCCCTGATGTCGGGATGCGGAAAGAAGGCGACCCCGGAAAATCTGTTTTCGGATATGGCAGGAAATGCCGGAAATATACAGTCGGCCAGCTGCAGTCTGAATCTTACAATGGAAATGTCTGACGGGACAGCGGCGCTTGCGTTTGTCATGGATATGGATCTTGGAATAACAGCGGATCCTCAGGCTCTTCACGGAAAAGGCCGGGCAGCGCTGAATGCGTACGGCATGGAAGAGACACACAATGTGGAGACGTACCAGGTGAAAGATGGAGATGGGTATGTCACATACACGCTTACAGATGATGTATGGAGCAGGAGTACGCAGGCGGATGGTACAGATAGGGTCAGCATTGATCTGGCCTCTGATGTGGAAAGCCAGGCAGAGAGGTTTGAAATGGCCGGAGAACTGACAGAGATAAACGGGAAGGACTGCTATGAAATGATCGGTGCCATCGAAGGCGATGCAGTTTCCGGTATGCCGGGGGAAGACATACTGGAGTCGCTGACCGGACTGGATCTGGATGAGGAGACACTGTCAGATGTGGAAATCCCCTGCATAATTGATGTATACCGGGACGGAATTCTTCCGGCAAGAATATATATTGATATGTCGGAAATTATAAATACAATGGTCCAGGCCGCGGACCAGGAGATAACAGTTTCCGTATGCGGCATTGAGATGATTTATGAAGAATATGACTGTATAGATGAGATCCGGGTTCCGGAAGAGGCAGTGACGGCTGCCCGGGACGGAGGATTCTGAACCGGTATGGTTTGGCGCGGCCGGATTGTGTCTATGAATCTTTCACATTAATAATATATAAGAGGACATGGGTTGGCTGCAAATCATGTCCTTTTGCTTTGTCTGAAAAAAGAGGCAGCCGCAGCGTCTGAAGTCCGCAGCTGCCAGTTTTATATAAGTAAGGAAATATATGTATTTTATAGATAGAAAACAGGGAATCAGGAAATAAAACACAGCCTCCAGTGTGTTGACAAGCATTTCTTACCGGTATAGAATGAAATGGACTAAAAGATTTTCTCTATAGGATTCTGATGATTTTGGATACAACGGGGTGTTTACGGCTGAATTAAAGTCATTTGCTGTTCCGAGGGAGTAAAAATCAATCAAAGTCTTGACTGCGTCAGCAGAAAATATTTCAGAAAGGAAGAGTGGTAGGAAAATTTATATGTGTACATATAGCTTGACAGAAGTATATTTTCCGGATTGTGAATATTATAGGTATATCAGATACAGCTGTCATGCAGCATAAATTATACCGGGAGTAGCGGGAACTTATAGCTGCAGGGAAGTAAAAGGCACATATATATTAAAAGAAAAAACGGAATGATGCAGGCCGCGGGTGATGAAAATACCGATACAGTTTTGCAGCTATTTGCATTACTGATGGAGTACGCCGCGGGCAGAAAACCGGTGACATGGGAACCGGAAGAATAAAATAATCCACACAGCAAATATGTGCGGAGGAAAGGAAGAAAACTATGAAACAAAACAATCCTTTAAAAGAAAGGAGAAAGTCGGGAAGCAGACTGCTCGCCGCAGTACTTTCACTGGCTATGATACTGACGATGGCAAATCCTGCGACAGTATTTGCAGCCGGGGGAAAAAGCGCTGATGGCAGTAAGGATGCCGGCGTGCAGACACTGGCCGCAGTGACAGGAGACGGCGTCCGGCATGATGCCGATCCCGATACGACCCAGGAATACACGCTGGGCGATCCCGATTCTACCCGGTACGATGGACGTGTGTGGGTGGATAAGTCGGTCAGCAAGGATAAGTCGGTCAGCTTTGGCGGCGATAAGTCGGTTGCCAATAATTCTGATTTCCTGGTGACTTATTCCGCTCTGGCAACCTCTACGGCAGTTCAGGGAGACACGCCGGTGGACGTTGTGTTCGTGCTGGATCTCTCGGCAAGCATGTGCTGGGGAACCCGGGCGCAGACGGTGACCAGTAAAGAGGATTCCCGTATCAAGGCGATGGTGGACGCGTTAAATGAAAACATCGCCGTTCTTGCGGAGGCAGGCAGTGAAAACCGTATCGGCGTCGCGGTATTTAATGGTACCGGCAGGGTGCTTATGCCTCTGACTAAAGTGTCGGATTTCAGGCCCATTCAGGATGGACAGTATTTTTCCCTGACATCCTTCAGCGGTACGAATGGACAGGATAATGGTAATGCTACGGTAACCTGCAACATGAACGGCAAGACCGCGGATACAGCAGGCGGTACCAATGTTCAGGCAGGACTTTATCAGGGCATGAAACTTCTTGCCAATGAAGAGGATACCACATTTACGATGAACGGACAGACTGTAGTCCGTATTCCCAATGTAGTTATCATGTCCGACGGTGCGCCTACAACATTTGCATCTCCGGAGGATGCGGAATATCGTGAAGAAGATAGCGGACAATGGCAGAAGGAAGGTGTTATTACTAATAAGTCTGATCTTGGCAGCGGAACAGACACGCAGGTCCGCGGTTCCTGGTGGCAGCCGGCGGACAATGCAGATCAGACCGGCCAGATCGGCGGCGGAGATAATTATCGTGCCCACAGTGCAGACGGATTCATGGCGCTTGCCACTGCTTCCTATATGAAGAATAAGATCAGCGCCAATTACTATGGAAAGGACGGCGCTGACTGGGGAACGAATGCGGACAATACGGCAAATGTGTATACCATTGGCTTCAGCACGGACCAGCAGACGGATGCTATGAGCACTATGGCCAATATCGTGCTCAATCCTGAAGATAATCTGAACGCAAGTCTGGGAAATTCCAATCTCGGCAAAGGCGAAATCGCCCGTATGTGGACGGCGGCTCAGGACTATCTCGACGGCGGAGACGCCCAGGTCTACGGTCATATTGGAAATAAGGGCAATAACGGTAACGTTCCGGATAAGTCAGACAATGGCCGGTATGACAGGGATGATATGCAGCTGCGTGAATTTATCGCACAGCATCCTAAGGACGGATATGATGTCACATCATTTAACTATCCGACCCAGTACTTCTCGGCCAATGATACGCAGGGGCTGATTGAGGCTTTTGAGGAAATTGCGGGGCTGATCACTTCTTCTGCTTCAGCACCGACGGAGGTTACGGGAGACCCGATGGAAGACGGGTATATTACCTACACGGATACTACTGGAAAGTA
>USFD01000143.1 GCA_900553885.1 uncultured Ruminococcus sp. | reverse complement strand
CTTTTAATCAGATTCCAGATCCCCTGCTTTTCTAAGATTCCGGAGCGGAGCCAGAATTCCATATCCGGCATCTCCGTCCCTTTCTATTCAGAAGTTCTGAATATTTTCCGATATTTCTTAAATTTAAGTTCTCTTCGATAAATCCGGAGTTCTCTTATAACCCGGAAGTTTTTGCCGTCCTTTTCTCTCTTGCAAAACGAGGTACTTTCCTGTGCTGGGGCGCATATACAAACTGATAAAGAATACAGGCCATCAGGCATGCCCCCAGTGTATCAAGAATAGAATGCTGTTTCAGGAACATGGTCGCCAGAATGATAAGTCCGGCCAGTGTATAAACGCCGGCGCACACAGCTTTATGTTTTCTCAGTTTCGGGCACTCAAATACCGCGATACAGACACTGAGCGAATTGAACACATGCAGACTTGGGAACACATTTGTGCACGTGTCCGCACGGTACAGCATTCTCACCATGTCCACAAAAATATTATCCCGTTCAAACACTACCGGTCTCAAATCCTGTCCATTAGGAAAAATGGTCGATATAATCAGAAATATCGTCATCCCGCTGAACATAAATGCCGCCAGTCTGTAAAAGCCAGGCACATCTGCAAAGAAAAAATACACAAACGCCGCCGCAATAAATGCAAACCACATCAGGTACGGCACAATAAAATATTCAATAAACGGTATGTATTTGTCAAACTCTGTCTGGACAACATAATAATGGGTTGTCACATGCTTTTCCAGCCAGAGAAACCAGGGCAGATAGATAAACAGGTAGAGAAGCACCCAGGCATGCTTATATTTTTTAACAAACTCCGCAAATCTCTTCTTTGACTTCATAATCCGCTACTCCCTTATCCGGTCCGGAACGGTCCGGATTAATCGCCTTACCGATAATTCGCCTCGATTATAACACGATTTTTACAGGGCAACAACCAGCTTTATAAAATCCTAAGAATTCTTTAGATTCTCTTATCCTGCAATCACTTTCAGTTTTTTATCCAGAAGACGCACTTCCGCTTTTTCCCAGCCGGTTTCCGTCTCTCCGTCTGTATGTACGGTCACAGAATTTCCGGCAGTAATCTGAAGATTCCGGCAGCGGATCCGGGTAACTCCATGATAATTCAGACGCCCTCCCAGATACGCTGACGGGAGCAGAAACAGAATCTTTATTTTCGGTATTCCCGACACCAGAAATACGTCCAGCACTCCGTCATCAGGCGCCGCATCCGGGCAGAACCGGAACCCGCCGCCTTCACAGGGAAGATTCATAAACGCAGCAAAAACCATTCTGTCAAGAACCTGTTTTTCTCCGTCTTCCCGGACCAGCTCCACCCGCACGGGCTTATTTCTGAGCAGGGTTCCCACCGCCACTACCGCATAAGTCAGCTTGCCCAGATGTATCCGGTTCAGTATTCGTTTCCAGCGCGAGACACTGACGGCAAGGCACACCGCCGCATCAAAGCCCATGCCCCCGCTGACGCCGAATCGCCTGGTTCTGGTTCCGTCCGAAAGGATCCCCACATCCATTCGGACAATTTTCGCCGGTGAAAGTACAGCGCCCAGCGCTTTTTCCGGTTTTTCCGGAATACCGAGGCCACGTGCGAAATCATTGCCGGATCCTACGGGAATGTATCCCAGCGTAATATTTTCCGAGACATTCAGTCCGTTTATCACTTCATTAACCGTTCCGTCTCCGCCCAGCACTACAATTGTCCTCTGCTGCCCCGGCCCGCTCAGGCGGCCTGCAATTTCCCCTGCATGCCCCTTCTTTTCCGTTATGTAAACGTCAAAATCTATCTTTCTCCTCTTCAGTTCCGGCTCCATCCGTTCCCAGATTTTCTTTCCCCGGCCTGACCGCGCCTGAGGATTTACAATGAACTCATATCTTGCGCTCATATACCGCTGTTCCTCACATTATCCCTCACAAAGTGTACTGTCCAGGTATTTCCCCAGAGACCGGCTCATATTCCCCTCAAAATCGACCTCGCCGTTTCTTAAACACCACTCAAATACATTTCCGATCACAATCATACGGATATCCGTAGTAAATTCTTCTATTCCTACATTCAGACTTACGATTCCGGCGGCAATGGCCTTTTCCACATAGGTCTGTACTGTCACGATAGGATAAGGCCGCTCGGTACGGATCGCCGCATTCAGGGCCTGATTTTTTGTATCATAATAGCCGGACATGAATTCTACTCCAAGTTCCCGGCAGTATTTTACATAATTCAGATACACCTGGATAATCCCCTCTCTGACTCCGGCCGCGTTTTCCGGCAGCTCCAGCAGATCAGGATTAATCGTCGGCTGATCTTCTATATAATACGAAAGCAGATCGTCCTTTGTCCGGAAATGATGGTAAAAGCTTCCATTTGATACCCCTGCCTCCTGGCATATATTTTTGATGGATAATTCCTCATACCCTTTTTTCTGAAGAATCCTTTTTGCAGCCTGGAAAATCTTCTCCTTTGTCTCTTTTGACTTCTGCTGCTGTCTGGATAATTCCACTTTTTCACTCATAGTTCTTATTCTCCTGTTATTAAAACGGTTTTCCGCGAAATGCCGGAACAGCATTCCCGGATCCGTTTTCCCGCCTCCGCAGCCCTTGTATCAGCAGAAAATATCCGCTCCCGGAGGGCTTATCCGGCGGGGCTTTTGTGGACAGTATAGCACAAAACAATACCGGATTCAAGAAAACAGAGCGGGCTCTGTCTTCTGTCTTTTCCCCGTTTTCACTGTTCCGGATATGGTGCAGTTTTTCCTCCGGCATTTCTCTTTTCCAGCCCCGCCGCCCTCAGATAAGGTTCAAAAGCCGAAGGCATCGGATACTTCTCTTCAAGCTCATCCCGGCCCGCAAAGATCACATTCCCCGGCAGACTTTTCTCAAGCTCGTCTACCAGGATTTCATACCCTGTCATATGCCATTCCACATGACTGAATATATGTTTCGCATTTCCCAGACTTCTGATCCGTACCGGAACCAGACCAAGGGACTTTCCGTATTCTACTGCTTCATCCTGGCTCATATGTCCTTTTACACTGGGGAACTCATACATACCTGCCAGCAGCCCTCTGTCCGGTCTCTTCTGTATTGCCGCAGCCCGGCTGTCGCAGAATACAAAAACAGTCCGTTCCTCAATTCTCCGCGGCGCGGCCTTCCGGCGGACCGGATACTCTCTCTGAGTTCCTTGCTCAAAAGCAAGACAAAGATGCCGGACCGGACATTCCCCGCACTTCGGCTCCCCGTTGGGCAGACAGACGATCGCCCCCAGTTCAATCAGGCTCTGATTAAAGTCGCCTGCCGCCTCCCGGGGGATAATTTCTTCAATCAGGCCTTCGATCTTTTTCTTCACCGCAGCCTTTGTAATATCCTCCGGATCCGCAAGAAGCCGGGTCACAACCCGCAGAACATTCCCGTCCACCGCCGGTTTTGGAATATTATATACAAATGAACTGATAGCTCCGGCTGTATAATTTCCGATTCCTTTCAGAGAATGAATCGCGTCATAGGACTCCGGAAAACGTCCCCCATATTCATCCATAATCTGCTGCGCGGCTTTCTTCAGATTCCTTGCCCTGCTGTAATATCCCAGTCCTTCCCAGAGCTTGAGCAGCCGCTCTTCTGACACCTCCGCCAGGGATTCTACATCCGGCAGTTCCTTCAGGAACCGCTCATAATAGGGTTTTACAGCCTCCACACGGGTCTGCTGAAGCATAATTTCAGAAATCCACACCCGGTAGACATTCATTCTTTTCCTCCAGGGCAGATCTCTTTTATTTTCCCGGAACCACTTTACCAGCGGCTGCGCTGCCTCTTTCAGCCGGGGACTTCCCAGAACCACTTCCACCGGATCCGCTATGGCAATGCTGTCTGTTTCCACCGCACAGTCATAGGCCAGAATCTTAACCCCAGCCGCCGCTGCCCTGGAGAGCGTTTCCGCAAATGCGGGATGTGTATCCGTGTTGGGCGTAAAATACCGGACACCTTTCATCTGAATGACAAAAAAGACATAGGTCTCATACCCCTCTTTTCTGGCACGGATCAGCTCTTCCAGGTGCTTGACCGCCCGGTCGCTGGGGGCATCCGGGAACCGGCAGACTCCGCCTTCTTCCAGCGTCACCCCTTTGACTTCTATAAATATCTTTCTCTCCCCCGCCTCCACATACAGGTCAAACCGGGAGGAACCATACACTGTCTCCGGCCTGATCAGTGTCACGTCCGGAGCGAAATTTCCCTTCTCAATCCACTCTTTTACAACCTGATTCGGGATCTGGGAATCCATATTAATAAGACGTTCTCCCTTCTCTACGGCGATCAGGTCCCATTTGGTTTTCCGGGCGGGATTCCCGCTTTTCTGCACATAGATTGCCGCTCCGGGAATCAGCAGTTCCGCACAGCGCCCTGTATTTTTTACATGGATCGTCTCTTTCTTTCCATTGATCACGGCATAAGCAATAAACCGGTTCGGCCGCTCCATAAAAACAGCCTTCTCTATTCGTTCATATTTCATACTTTTTTCTTCCTGCTCTTCTCCGCCTTCTCGCCGGCGGCTTTCTCCTCGCTTATATCTGTTTTCTTTTTGTTTCTCTGCCATTTTAGCACAATCACGACAGTCGCCGGAAGGGGCAAAACGTATATTCCGGAATTGCAGGCCGCCGGCCCCGCCCAGGTCCGGGCTTTGCCCCTCCCCGGCTGCAAAAAAGACCAGGCCTTTGTACTGGTGTGCTACCCGTCAAGTAGACAATGAAAAAAATATAAAATTTTTGTGTTGCC
>USFD01000142.1 GCA_900553885.1 uncultured Ruminococcus sp. | reverse complement strand
TCTTACCAAAAAGGAGCCATTTTTTACCAAAGCCACAAAGTTTTTTACACTACCCTGAATATTCAATCTCCCTTCTCCTTCCATATCTTCAGGCTCTGTATCTTCATACCGCTCTGTGCAAAGTAAATCCGCACATAATTATTCGGGAAGAAAATCTCACCCAGGCTCTGGTCAATTTCAATCACCTTTCCATCCGTTCCGTTTACCGTGATCGAGCCTTTCAGTGCTCCGTTCAGGAATACGGAAACAGGGATCTGAGCCAGTTCTCCTCCTTCGGCGCTCGCCGCCAATGTAAGGCGGTATACGCCCGGATCACGGATAATGATCCCAAACGTCCACGATTCTCCCCGATCCGTACAGATCTTTTCTCCCGGGAGCTCCAGATATTTATCTACTTTATAGTATTTCAGATCAAAATCAGCCTGTTCCTCCGGCAAAGCATTCCCGGACGCCTCTTTCTCTTCATCCGAAATACGTCCCAGAGCCCTCTCCATCACCGGGGAACGCATAAGCATCTTCAGGACATTTCCCGCGCATCTTAAAAGCATCCCTCTCGTCAGGAAACCGCTGGCAAGACTTTCTTTGAGATTTCCCATTTTTTCTTCTGTGTCAGGCACCACCATGAACACATCATTCTGCGCGCGCACCATCTCGGCAAGATTTTCCACAGAAGGCTGTCCGCCCTCGTCGTTCATCTCCGCCCACCAGTCTGTCATCACCATACCGTCATACCCCCACTCCTGACGGAGCAGCCTGGTAAGGAGATCATAATTTCCGGCTGTCCACAGACCGTTTACTGCACCGTATGTAGTCATGATCGAATGGGCGCCGCCTTCCTTTACCGCGATCTCGAATCCTCTCAGGTAAATCTCCCGGAGCGCCCGCTCTGACAGGATCGAGTTACATTTTCTCCGGTTATACTCCTGATTGTTTGCCGCGAAATGCTTGATCGTGCCGGTCACGCCATACTTCGCCATCCCCCGTAGCTGGGCCGCCGCGATCTTTCCTGTCACCAGAGGATCTTCCGAAAAATACTCAAAATTGCGCCCATTCAGCGGATTGCGGTGTATGTTCATGCCCGGACCGAGCAGGGTATCTATCCGGTTTTTCCTGAGCTCTGCGCCCGTCATCTCGTAGAGTTTCTCCAGAAGTCCTTCATTAAATGAAGAGGCCAGACATACGCCGTTGGGAAGGGAAAACGCCTGTGTACCGCAGTCCATACGGATTCCCGAAGGTCCGTCTGCGCAGCATCCGCAGGGAATTCCAAGTTTTTGCAAAGATTCCGTCAGACCGCCGAAAGCCGCTGCAGTGCCCGGCGTCACTTTCGGAGAACACATTCCTTCCCCCTTTACAATGCAGCAGAGATCATCATCTGACATCTGGGCAAGAAAGCTTTTCAGATCTGCCTTTCCGTCAAAAACATCTCCCAGCCGGATCCCTCTGTCTCCTGTATAGGGGATATCCTCAGCCGCATCTTCTCTCATATGGGTGCTGACAGATTCGGTTCTTGCCGGCGCGCTTTCCCATGTCAGCTTCAGTTCCGCTTCTCCGCCTTCTGTCTCCGCGCCTGCACCTGTGGCTGTACGCATCCTTTGAAAACTTTCTGCCGGAGCCGCACACTCTCTGCACCGCTCAGTCACAATCGTCTCATCAATCTGAAGGTTTCCGATATATTCCGCATTTCTCACATCCGTACCGATATAGAACTCATAAGTTCCCGCTTCCATCACATAGCAGGATTTATGTCCCGCCGCCCCGCTGTCGTCATAGGAAGACAGCATAAGATCCGGAGCCGTCATCACCAGCAGCTCTTCTTCTCCCGGCTCCAGTTCCCGGGTCTTTGCAAATGCAGCCAGACTCCGCAGCGGCTTCCCCAGCTTCCCCTGCGGCGCTTTCACATAGACCTGCACCACTTCTTTTCCGCTTACATCCCCCACATTTCTTACCTTCACGGAAAACTGCACAGAAAAGCGTGAGCTGTCATCCGCATCCGCTGTAACAGCCTGTAAATCTTCCTGCTGCGATTCTTTCCCGATCCGCTCCATACAGCCGTCTTTCAGTTCAAATCCGGTATATGACATTCCAAATCCGAAGGGATACAGTACTTTCTTCTTTGCAAACGTCTCAAAATACCGGTATCCCACATAAATATCCTCCTGATAGACGTCGCCCGCATCTCCGCCGAAATTTCTCGTAGAAGGATAGTCACTGATGTCACAGGCAATCGTATCGGTCAGCTTTCCGCAGGGATTTACTCTGCCCATAAGCACATCCGCGGCCCCATGTCCGCCTTCCATGCCGCCCTGCCATACATACAGCACCGCGGAAGGATCGTATTTCTCCACCCATTTCATGTCGATAATACTTCCGACATTCAGAACTACAATCGTACGCGGGAATGCTCTGCACACTTTTTCAAGCATCTCCTCCTCCCGATCGGTGAGAAGATAGCTGCCCTTTTTCGCGCGGGCATCCCGATCCTCTCCTGCCGTACGTCCTATGATCACTACGGCCGCATCGGACCGGGCAGAAGCTTCTCTGACCAATTCATCTGCAAGAGGCATCTCTTCCTGGCTCCACGGTTCCTGAGCCCAGCCGTTTCCGACATCAAAGGGGTGTTTTACCAGCCATTTCCGGTAAGTCTCTTCCAGCCTTTGATTCAAAATCAGATTTTCTTCTTTTAAAGCGTCCAGAATTCCCACAACATATCTGGTATTTACGAGACCGCCTGACCCGGTTCCGCTTTTGTAATAATCAAACTGAATGCGTCCGAATACAGAGACACTTTCCCCCTCCTTCAGCGGCAGGGCATGTTTCGTATTTTTAAGCAGCACACATCCTTCTGCCGCCGCGCGCCTTGCTAGGGCAGCGTACCTCTTCTGATCCAGTATATATCTGTTACCCACCTGACTTTCTCCTTTCTGTCCGGATTATCTTACAGTTTCTCTCTCGTGCGTTATCCGTTATCTTTATATAAATTACCATTCTGCCCTGCCAAAGAGATGAAGCTTTGCGGCTTACTCCTCCCTTATATTATTCTTGCGTCACCAGCACTTACTGCACGCATCATATCCCTGGGATTCTGCTGTTGACCTTGATACTTGTCTCGCCTTGTCCGGATTCATATTCCCGCAGTCGGGAATACTATGATATTTTGATCCGGTCGCGGATAACCACACCATTTCTCCGCCAGAATTATCACTGCCGCCACCTGATGCTTCAGAAACAGTAAGCGTGCCATGTCCGGATCCTGCACCGCCTCCTGCACCTGAATTTTCTTCTGCTTCCGATATCTTTTGTTTTAACTCTTCATTTTCTTCAGATAAAGTATCATACTTTCCCTGTAATTCTGTTAATTGAGCATTTAATTCATCAATCGTTGTCTGCTGATCCTGATAATTTGTAATTTCACTTTTCAAGTCAGTATAGTTGCTTTGCAGGCTGTTATATTTTACAGATAACGTGTCATTTCTGTTTTGTAAATCTTCATATTGTGTTATCTGATCCTGAAGTTGTTCCTCAAGAAGATCTTTTTCGTTTATAGCAGACGAAGCGGTTCCGCTCATTCCCAGTATACAAATCGCAAGACAGGCTGCAACAGCGATAAGCACCTTATTTTTCAGAATATATTGCTTCACCTTATGCAATCTTGATACTTTCTCCTGTTGATCATCTAAAGATTTCCCGCAATAAGGACAGATATAATCTGTTCCTTCGATATGCGTCACATCTTTTTGACAATGCGGACACTGAATCATTTCATACTTGTTGTTTTCTTCCATGGCATAATATCCCCCTGTATTTATTATGCCTGTCCCGGATCACACCACATGATCCAACATTCATATTTTACCATACAATATATGGAATTACGAGAAAATAAAAATATGATCTGGTGAAATTTTCTTCCCCGCATACGGACAGGAGCTTCTGTACAGGCATTCTTCTTTTTCTGTACGCCGGAAAGAATTTTTCATATTTTCAGCTATTATGCTAAAATACTTATAGACATGATATATGGGCAGCTTAGCGCTGCCGGAAGGAAACAAACTGAAACTTTACCACAAGCGCTGGTCCTCTAAGGAAGAATTACAGCGTTCTTTACTTTTTAATGAAAGGAATAACTATACCGTGAAATACAGAAATATTGTGTTTGATTTTGGAAATGTAATCGGAAAATTTGACGAAAATTATATTCTGGAACAGTTCTGTTCTTCCCGGGAAGATATGGATCTTCTCATGCCGGTTCTTTACCGCAACTGGCTTGCTCTCGACGCCGGCACAATTGACTATGAAGAAAATATAGAGACAACAGCAGCGCTGGTTCCGGCACGTCTGCAGAATACTGTCCGGGACTTTTTCCGGAGATGGCCCGAATATGTCAGGCCGATTCCCCAGACATATGAACTGATTGCCCGTCTCAGAGAAAAAGGAGCGGGCCTCTATCTGCTCTCAAACGCATCCGCCTATTTCGCCGGCATAGCCTCCGGCTGGCCCGTTCTCCGGGATAATTTTAATGGAATCGTCTTCTCGGCGCCGGTAAAAATGGCCAAACCCGATCCTGCTATTTACCGGTACCTGTTCCAAACATACGGATTAAATCCAAAAGAATGCTTCTTTATCGACGATCTGAAAGCGAACATAGAAACAGGAAAAAAGCTGGGCATGGATGGAATCATATTCACAGGAGATATAAAAGCAGTCGAAAAAAAGATTGAATTCTGACAATTTGAGCAAAAGGGGGATGTCGGTTAATACCGATTTTTAACCCTTGATATGAGAGGGAGAGGCAATC
>USFD01000141.1 GCA_900553885.1 uncultured Ruminococcus sp. | reverse complement strand
AAAGGAGAAGTTCCGACAAGACAATTATACATATCTGTTTCTTATCAAAGAAGATTTTTCCCCATAGACACAGAAATTTTTACACCCTCACAGAAAAAGAATAGAAATTATATATAACATTCTAAACGGTGAGCTTTCTTTTATAATGAACAATGAAACTCATTTATTACAAGTTGAGAAAGAATCGACAACAGTGGGACCCCACTGCTGTCAGTCCTTTCCTTTTGAAAATTACTCACGTTTATTGAATCCTTTCCGCTCTTTCGCGGCTTCGATCAGTTCTTTCGCCTCTTCAAAAGCTCCGGGAAGATATGCTTCCGTCCATTCTTTGCCCTGCTTTTCCTGCTTCTTGATGTCTTCCCATTTCGTCAGGACTTCACCCGTATCGGATACCGTGGCTTTCCCGAAAACATGGGGATGCCGGCGGACCATTTTATCGATCACGGTCTGGATTACATCGTCCATGGTAAACAGACCTTCCTCCTCGGCAATCTGTGCGTGAAATACGACCTGCATGAGCAGATCGCCCAGTTCTTCTTTCAGATTGTCGGGATCCCCGGTCTGCTCCAGAATATTGATGCCGCAGATGACTTCCGCGGCCTCTTCAATACAGGGCTTTTTCAGGCTCATATGGGTCTGCGCCCGGTCCCAGGGACAGCCGTCCGGAGCCCGGAGACGGGCGATTATCTGTTCAAATTCTTCAAACTTTGTCATGGCTGCTTTACCATACATTCCTTTCTGTAAAATGCGATTCCATATTTCAGAATATCAGAATAGCCTTCCTGCCTCAGTGTTTCTTCATACTTCCAGTCTTCGATCTGCTTAAGGGCCTCATCACATCGGCGTTCCAGTTCCTGATATGTCCGGGCAACTTTGATCTCCATGATTACAGCTTTCCCCCTGACGCTCGGGTATTTCAGCAGGATATCGGGACGCCCGTTTCCGGATTCCCGGTTGGAGAGTACAATATAGTTTCCAATATTTTTAAGCATCCCTGCAAGGAAACCATGATAGTAGCTCTCCTGATAGTCATAAAAACTGATTGTTTCCATCAGATTGTCAGAGAGGATCTGCGCCATAGTATCGCAGTCGCCGTTTAAGATACTTTCATAGAGAGGGGAAAGCTCCTTCTCCTTCGTCTTCTCTTCAAACCACCGCAGTACAGTGTTTTTATAAATGTAACGGATTTCACTGTTCGGTATTGCCATCTCGACAAGGATATCCTCGCCGTCCTGCCGTTGACTGATCTTTTTCAGATACCCTGTAAAGAACAGGAAGTTCCAGAGGTTGTCCTGTGTGGAGTCCATATCGTCGTAAGTAATATCTTCGTGAATCGGTTTTGTGATTGTCTTTCCCTCAATCAGAGCTTCGATTTCCTGCTTTACCGAGATATCTGCCCGTTCCACGAGAGTGCGGACAATGCTGTTGGAACTGGTATTGGACCAGTAGGGTTTCAACAGGGCTTTTTTGTTGTTATAGCAGGAATTTACATAATTGATGACGCTCCACGGATTGTACACTTCAGTATTGCCGAACTGGTATCCGTCGTACCACGTTTTAACTGCGCTCAAATTTTCTTCAAGACCGTAATGTACAAGCATCTGATCCACCTCGTCTTGAGTAAATCCGAAGTGTTCGGCGTAGGCTGTATCCATGATTGAAACAGTATTCAGATTATTTAATCCGGTAAAAATGGATTCTTTACTGATGCGCAGACACCCTGTGATTACTGCAAATTCCAGAGTATCGTTTGTCTTGAGAGCCGACTCGAACAATGAGCGGATCAGACGGACCATTTTATCATAGAAACCGCTGAAATACGCATTTTCCAGAGGAACGTCATACTCATCGATGAGGATGATCGTCTTCCTCCCGTAGAAAGCGTACAGACACTCGGAGAGGAATTTCAGTGATGTAAGGTATTCATCATCGTCCGCTTTTCGATTCATCAAAAGATCATATTTTGTGCGGTCATCATTGCTGTCCAGATTTTGGGAAATCTCCGGATGCTTTTTGAATTCCCGCGCTATATCCTCTTTCAGACAGTGGAATGCCGATTCATAGCTCCCTTGTTTCATAGATTTCAGGGACAACGAAATTACAGGATACTGTCCGAATTCCTTTCGGTATTTTTCGCCGGCTTCCATGATTTTTGTCCCTGCAAACAGACGGGAACGGTCTTCGTCAGATTTTTCAAAAAAGTAGCGGAGCATGCTCATATTCAGGGTTTTGCCGAAACGGCGCGGACGGGTGAAGAGGTTAACTTTTCCACGCAGATCGATCAGATCTCTTATCAATAATGTTTTGTCAACATAATAATAGCCTTTTGTAATAATTTCCTCAAAATTTTCCACTCCGACCGGCAATGGTGTCCATTCCATGCAGAAACGCCTCCCTTCCATTCGTAGTTCAATCTTACTACGATTGGAAGAGAGGCGCAAGATTCTTTCTTTTTGATATCTGTGAACAGCTTTTTATCCGTTACTTCCTGTTGTGGACAGCCGGACCGCTTTATCCGTATTGCAGCTGATCTTATTCTCAAGGTTGTAAACGGCATTGCTGATTACATATTCCCCGTCATTTATATATACTTCGATGAGATTGGGATCAACCAGTACCTCTATCCGGAAGCCGTCTCTGATTTCAGGTGTTTCGGAAATCAGACGGGCGCCTTCGATATCAGCAGGATAGACTTCTGTGCGGTCTGTAATAATCCGGTTTCCTTTTCTTGTGATGAGAAATCCGCCGATATCAATTGTTTCGCCGTCCTCCAGGTCAAAAGCAGCCATGTAGCCGTCTTCGGAAGCTTCTGCCACATTCCGGATTATTTTTGAGTAAGCATTGCGGATATTGGGGTGCATGTGGAAATAAATATGTCCGTCTTTCCGATCGACTACCCGGGGAGAGCAGAACATGCCGATCCAGCCTTCTTCTGTTACCTCCGGCATACGGACCCAGGCCGTCATTGTTCTTCTTCCGTCTTTGTCCAGTGTTGTCTGGGGCGCGTACAGATCCAGCCCATAGTCCAGATACTGGTACTGATCCGGTATCCCGATCCGGCACTCTGATTCATCAAAAGTTACCGGGAAACAGAGAGACTGGTTCTTCTCTTTCTCGCCATTTGTCAGAAAGCCCATGGCTGACAGAAGCAGAACACCGCCGCCCTCTGTCTCAAAATAATCCGGACATTCCCACATCCATCCGTATTCCGGACCCTTCCAGGCCTTATTTACGTAGGTCCATGTATGGAGATCTTCGCTGCGGTAGAAAAGGACTTCGCCGTATTTTTCCTCTACTGTGCTGCCAAGAATCAGATACCAGGCGTCTTTCCCTCGCCAGATCTTCGGGTCTCTTGTGTGGGTGCGGTCTCCGATGGAAGGATCAGTGACAGGAGGAATGATTACTTTTTTGTCCTGCTCATTGTCAAACCGGAATCCGTCGTCCGAGGAAATCATAAGCTGGGAAGCTTCAAACTGTTCGTTGAGACAGGTGTGGGGATCGTCGGGATTGACGACTTCATAGCGAACGCCTGTATAAACCAGGTACAGTTTTCCGTCTTCTTCAATGGCGCTTCCGGAGAAGCATCCGTTCAGGTCCGCCCGGGTGGTAGGGTAGAGGGCCAGACCCTTGTGCTCCCATGTGACCAGATCTCTGCTCACTGCATGACCCCAGTGCATGGTGCCCCAGCGGGGGCCATAGGGAAAATACTGGTAAAAAAGGTGGTAGTATCTTTTGTAGTAAATAAAGCCGTTGGGATCGTTTACCCAATTGTCCGGCGCTTTTAAGTGTAATGAATGTCTCTTCATACTGCCTCCAGATATTCTGCCATGGACAGGATGTCATACAGACAAAGACCATGGCAGAGATAATTTATAATATTCTTTTACGATTCAGCATAGTTGACGCCTGTTTCTTTATCAAAGAAATGCATCTTCGACGGCATAAATACAAAGTTGATCCGGTCGCCGATCTGACTGATTTCATACTTGGACACACGGGCTACGGCCTGAGAACCGCCGAAATTGAAATAGAGGTTATTCTCGTTGCCCATAACTTCTGTGTCTGTAATGACAGCGTGCTGTGCGTTGCCTTTGTTAAGCTCCATATTCTGTGCGTCCATCTTGATGTCTTCTCCGCGGATGCCGAGGATCATTTCGCCCTGGCGGCCGTTGAGTTTTTTCAGTATACCTTCGGACAGCGTCATTGTACTTCCGTCAGTAAATTTGACCGTGTCTTTGTCAATTACCACATCGAAGAAGTTCATCTGAGGCGAACCGATGAAGCCGGCTACAAACTGATTTACCGGATGATCATAGAGTTCCATCGGTTTCCCTACCTGCTGGATCACGCCGTCTTTCATGATAACAATGCGGTCAGCCATAGTCATGGCTTCTACCTGATCGTGGGTTACATAGATTGTAGTAGCGCCGATCTGTCTGTGAAGCTTGCTGATCTCGGTTCTCATGCTGACACGGAGTTTGGCGTCAAGGTTTGAAAGAGGCTCATCCATAAGGAATACTTTGGAATTCTTTACAATCGCACGTCCCAGCGCAACTCTCTGGCGCTGTCCGCCGGAGAGGTTTTTCGGTTTGCGGTAGCGGTATTCTTCCAGGCCGAGGATCTTAATCGCCCAGTCTACTTTCTGTTTGATCTGATCCGCAGGCATTTTCATGTTTTTGAGACCGTATCCGATATTTTTTTCAACGGTCATGTGAGGATAGAGCGCATAGTTCTGGAATACCATTGAGATGCCTCTGTCTCTCGGCGCCATATCGTTTACTTTTTTTCCGTCTATGTAGAGCTCTCCGCCGGTAATTTCTTCAAATCCTGCAATCATACGCAGAGTTGTGGATTTGCCGCATCCGGAAGGACCGACAAAGGCGATAAACTCTTTCTCTTCAATATTCAGATTAAAATTATCAACTGTATTTTTATCTGATCCGGGATACATTTTACATACATTTTTAAATTCTATAAAACTCATAATTCATTAACCCTCCTTGGAACCAGTTGATGTT
>USFD01000140.1 GCA_900553885.1 uncultured Ruminococcus sp. | reverse complement strand
CCGGCAGCGGCACCGGGAATTTTTTCCGGAATTATTTTAGGTCTTGCCAGAGCGTTCGGCGAGGCGCTGGCGGTAGCAATGGTGATCGGACAGACGACAGCTCTGCCGAAAGGCATCCTGTCAACAACCAAGACATTGACGACTGAGATTGCATCTCAGATGGGAAATGCGATGGAAGGCGGAGAAATGAAGACGGCATTGTGGACAATGGCATTACTTTTGTTCCTGCTTTCATTGTTATTCATTTTCCTGATTCATCTGGTTTCACACAAAGGAACAAAGGAGGAGGCATAGTATATGAATAGAATCAAACGTGCGCGTGGCATCAACAGCGTAATGACAGGTATATTCAATCTGATCGCGGTTTTCTTCTTTGTTCTGCTGATCGCATTTGCGGGATATGTGATTATAAAAGGTTTTACCGGAGCATCTCCTGAGATGTTTCTGTTTGAACGAAAAGGAAGTATCGGAAACCAGCTGTTTAATACAATTTACCTTGTGTTTATTTCTCTGCTGTTTTCTGTTCCGCTTGGTGTTATGGCGGGAATTTATCTTTCGATGTATGCAAAGAAAGGTCTGCTTACTAAGTTTCTCCGGATCTGTATTGAGACATTATCTTCCCTGCCGTCTATTGTTGTAGGTCTGTTCGGATACCTGGTATTCCTGGTATTCTTCGGACTGAGCAAGAGTCTTCTGGCGGGTGCGCTCTCTATTTCGATTCTGGCGATTCCCGTTATTACTACAACAACGGAAGATGCCATTAATGGTCTTCCGGACGACTATCTGCATGCAAGCCTCGGCCTTGGAGCTACCCGCTGGCAGTCCATTTTTCATGTACTCCTTCCGGCATGCGTACCAAGGATCATGACAGGCGTTATTCTTGCAGCAGGAAGAGGATTTGGTGAAGCAGCGGCTCTGCTGTACACAACAGGTTCCGGTTCGGATATCCGCTGGAGCAACTGGGATTTATCATCCCCGACATGTCCTCTGAATATTTTCCGTCCTGCACAGACGCTGTCGCTGCAGATCTGGGATCTGCAGATCAACGGACAGGATTCGGATCTTGCAAATCTTGCTGCAGCGGTACTGATGATTCTGGTTCTGCTGTTCAGTATCGGAGCAAATGCACTGAGCAGGCATATTAACAAGAAAAATGCAGGCGAAAGCGCGTAAACTCAAGTATAGGGAAAGGATACAAAAATGGAAGAAAGAAACAATAATGCATATAAATTTGATATCCGTAATCTGAATCTGCATTATGGAGATTTTCATGCATTGAAAGATATCAATATGAAGATAGAATCACATAAGATTACGGCGTTTATCGGACCGTCAGGATGTGGTAAATCTACATTTCTGAAGACATTGAACCGTATGAATGATCTGGTTGAAAACTGTAAGATTGACGGAACTGTCCTGCTGGATAATAAAGATATCTATAAAGATATGGATGAGATCACACTTCGATACAGGGTCGGCATGGTATTTCAGCAGCCGAATCCGTTCCCGAAGAGTGTATATGATAATGTTGCCTATGGCCCCCGCATTTCCGGAATTAAGAAGAAATCCCAGCTGGATGAGATTGTTGAAAGAAGCCTCCGGCAGGCGGCAATCTGGGATGAGCTTAAGGACAGACTTCATAAAAGCGCGCTCGGACTTTCCGGAGGGCAGCAGCAGAGGCTCTGTATTGCAAGAACGCTTGCCGTACAGCCGGAAGTTATCCTGATGGACGAACCCACATCAGCACTTGACCCGATTTCCACATCAAAGATCGAGGATCTTGCTATGGAACTGAAAAAAGACTATACTATAGTCATGGTTACGCACAACATGCAGCAGGCAGTGCGTGTATCTGATAACACAGCATTTTTCCTTCTTGGAGAAGTTATAGAATACAATGATACCGAGAAATTGTTCTCTATTCCGGCGGATAAGAGAACAGAAGACTATATCACAGGGAGGTTTGGTTAATCTATGCGTAATAAGTTTGATGAGCAGCTGCATCTGCTTGAGGAGCAGCTTACACATATGGGAGAACTCTGCGAGACAGCTATTGCGAAGGCGACACAGGCGTTAAAAGACGGCAGCATTGAGCAGGCGAAGATCATAATTTCAGAAGATGAAGAAATCGATCAGATGGAGAAAGACATTGAAAGACTGTGCCTGAAGCTTCTTCTTCAGCAGCAACCGGTTGCAAAGGATCTCAGAAGAATCTCCGCGGCTCTTAAAATGATTACAGATATGGAGCGTATCGGCGATCAGACATCCGATATTGCTGAAATCATTATTTCTTCAAAAGGCGTTGCGGCAACAGATGAGATCAAAGTAATCGGAACCATGGCTTCCGATGTCAGCAAGATGGTTCGCGACAGCGTAACAGCTTACGTAAACAGAGATCTTGAGCTCGCCCAGGGTGTTATGGCGGCAGACGACGCAATCGATCAGTATTTTGATGAAGTGCGTGATGAGATGATAGATTTTATCAAAGAAGAAAAAGGCGAGAACGGCAAGAGGATTTTTGACCTGATTATGGTAACAAAATACCTGGAGCGTATCGGCGATCATGCCACGAATATTGCGGAGTGGGTAGAATTCTCGATTACAGGTGTGCACAAAGACAGTGCTGTAATTCATGAAAATTAAGTATGTGAATAAGATGAAGGAGAACTGAAAATGATATATTGCGTAGAAGATGATGACAACATCCGCGAACTTGTAATATATACACTGGAGACAACCGGGCTTAAAGCCAGAGGGTTTGCAGACGGTTCTGCTTTTATGGAGGCTCTGGCGTTTGATACGCCGGAGCTTGTTTTACTTGATATTATGCTCCCCGGTGATGATGGACTGGAGATGTTGAAAAGGCTGAAGTCTTCCCCAAAGACGAAGAATATTCCGGTGATCATGGTGACGGCAAAAGGTTCGGAGTATGATAAAGTAGTAGGATTAGATTCCGGAGCAGACGATTATGTGACGAAACCTTTTGGAATGATGGAGCTTGTCTCGCGCATTAAAGCGGTATTAAGACGCAGTGGAAAAGTCGAAGACCGGATGGATCTTGAAACAGCGGGAGTTCATGTGAATGTAAAAAAACACGAGGTAACGGTAAACGGAAAGCCGGTATCACTGACCCTGAAAGAGTTTGAACTGCTGGAAAAACTGATGCGGAATCAGGGAATTGTTCTGACGAGAGACCAGCTTCTGACCGAAATCTGGGGATATGATTTTGACGGAGAGACACGGACCGTAGACGTACATATCAGAACTCTGCGGCAGAAACTGGGAGAGAAGGGCGAGATAATACAGACGGTGCGTGGCGTCGGCTACCGTGTTGGAGGAGCTGCATGAGAAAACGGATACAGAGAAGCATGGTGACAGTACTGGCTGTTACCCTGCTTCTTTCTTACACCATACTGACCTTGATTATGTATAACAGAAACCTGTCTCTTCTTGAGTCAGAGGTACAGCAGGAGGCCAGATATATCCAGACTGCGATTAATATTTCCGGGTCAGAATATCTTGAAGAAATGAATGAAGTGGATCCTTCGACCCGTATTACCCGGATCAGCAGAGCCGGAGATGTGCTGTATGATACAACCAAAGACAGCTCCACACTGGAAAATCACAGCGGGAGAACAGAAGTGAAAGAGGCTCTTTCCACAGGAGAAGGGGAAGAGATCCGGATGTCGGATACTGTAGGAAGAGAGCTCTATTATTATGCGGTCCTTCTGGGAGACGGAAGTGTCCTGCGTGTTTCAAAAACAATGGACGGTCTCGTGGGAACTGCCCTGAATGTGCTTCCGGTTATGGCGGGAGTGGGTGCTGCTATGTTGATTCTTGCTTATTTTCTCGCCAAATGGCAGACGAAACGCCTGGTAGATCCTATTTACAATCTGGATCTGGAACATCCGCTGGAAAATAAGACATATGCCGAACTCCGGCCGTTCCTTGAAGCTATGGACAGGCAGAACAAGGAAAAAGAAGCGGTTTCCAATATGCGGAAAGAGTTTTCGGCAAATGTATCCCATGAATTAAAGACGCCGCTTACTTCTATTTCCGGTTATGCCGAAATCATGAAAAACGGTATGGTACGCCCTGAAGATATGCAGGGATTTTCCGAAAGAATATACAAAGAGGCCAGAAGACTGATCACTCTTGTGGAAGATATTATCAAATTGTCCAAGCTGGATGAAGAATCCGTAGAACTGGAAAAAGAAGATGTGGATCTGTTTGATCTGACGAGGGAAATTGTAAGCCGCCTTTCTCCCCAGGTTTCCCAGAAACATATCCGGATGGAGGTTACGGGAGAGCCGGTAAGCTGCAACGGTGTCCGGCAGATTCTGGACGAGATGATTTATAACATATGTGAAAACGCGGTGAAATATAATAATGAAGGCGGAAAAGTAACCATATGGGTCGGAAATACACTTGCCGGTCCCAAGGTCAGTGTTGCAGATACCGGTATCGGAATACCGAAAGAACATCAGGAGCGGATTTTCGAGCGATTTTACCGGGTGGATAAAAGCCATTCCAAAGAACGGGGCGGAACAGGTCTGGGTCTGTCTATCGTAAAGCATGGCGCCCTTCTTCATGGAGCAAAGGTCAGCGTGGAGAGTGCGCCCGGGAAAGGAACAAAGATGGATATCCTGTTTCCGAATCCGGAGAAGTAAGTGGGATAATTCGGATTTGTTGAAGGGAATTTCCGGACAGCAGACACAAAACCGGAAGGGAAGGAAGTTTTTATAAGACGGATTCAGAAGAGGGGGACAGGGAATTCTGATTCCGTTCCATGAGTTAAGATAAATCACGAAGACTGGGAATCAGCTAAAAGCAGGATTTACGGCGGGCTAACTCGCATGCGCTCGGACAGAGCCCGCCGCAGATCCTGACGCTGATTCCCGGTCTTCTATTTATCTAAACTCATTCCAGAGTCATCAGAATTCCCTGTCCCCCTCTTCTGAAAGGCGCATCCAAAAACTCTCCGGACTTCCGTTTCTTCTGTCCCTCATTCCGGAAATTTCCTTCGCAAATCCTCATAAGACAAAGGCAAAGGGGCGCTTTAACGGCGAAGAAGT
>USFD01000139.1 GCA_900553885.1 uncultured Ruminococcus sp. | reverse complement strand
TACCTAAAAGAAATTTTTTGCTAATTTATACTTGACTTTTCATAGCTGGTCTCCTGAAAATTATTCCCGAAATAAATTGTAATCAGTTAAAAGTTTCATTCAGTATAACATTTACATATAAAAAAGGCAATGAACATAAAAATTGTATATTATGTACGATTGATAAAACAAAATAATCTGGAAAAACAAAAAAATACATAAAATTTTACAAATATTCCGGTAGTATTTTGTGAGGCCCTATGATATGATGGTTGTAATGAGCACCAGAATATGCGAGAAATGGAGGTTGAAGAATGGCTGCTAAAACAGGAAGCGTTCCGTTTTCCGGAACAAAGGAACAGGAAGAGGCGCTTTTGAAAGTAATTTCCGGGCTGAAAGATGAAAAAGGTGCCCTGATGCCGATTCTGCAGAAGGCACAGGATATATATGGATATCTTCCGCTGGAAGTGCAGAAGATCATTTCGGATGAAACCGGTATTCCGCTGGAAAAGATTTATGGCGTGACTACATTTTATTCCCAGTTTACGCTGAATCCAAAAGGAAGATACCGGATTTCTGTCTGTCTTGGCACAGCATGCTATGTCAAGGGATCCGGAGATATTTATAATGCGCTGATGGAGAAGCTTGGCATTGTAGGCGGAGAATGTACGCCGGACGGCAGGTTTTCTCTGGATGCGTGCCGCTGTGTGGGAGCCTGCGGGCTTGCCCCGGTTATGATGATTAACGATGAAGTGTACGGACGTCTTACCGTGGACGATCTGGACGGCATTCTGGCAAAGTACGAGTAAGCCTATGATGCCGGAGATCTCACTGAACATTCTGGATGTGGCAGAGAATTCCATCCGGGCACAGGCCTCTTTTGTGGAAATTACAGTGGATGTACAGCCTGCTCAGGATATTCTGACAGTATTGATCAGAGACAACGGGCAGGGCATGACGGCGGAGGAAACGGCTCGTGCGGAGGACCCGTTTTTTACGACAAGAACCACAAGAAAAGTGGGACTGGGCATCCCGTTTTTCCGGCAGGCGGCGGTAAGCACGGGAGGCAGCTTTCAGATTGATTCAGAAAAGGGAAAAGGAACGACAGTAAAAGCGGTATTCGGATTATCCCATATTGACAGGATGCCGCTGGGGGACATCAGTTCAGTGATATATACGCTGACCGCATTTAATGAGAATATCCGTTTCCGGTATACATACAGATATGAAGAGAAAAGTTTTGTGCTTGATACCTGTCAGATCCGTGAGATTCTGGGGGGAAATATTTCTCTCCGGGAGCCGGAAGTGTCTGCATTTGTTAAAGAATATCTGGAGTCAGGAAAAAATGAGACGGACGGAGGAGCAGATATATAGACAACGGACATTGGATATAGAAGAGAAAGTGAAAGTTAAGAACGGAAAAATAAATCGGAAACATGAACAGAAAGAGACAGATGAAATAAAAGCAGAATTGGAGGGAATCTATGAAATCTCTTGAAGAATTACGTGCAATCAGGGCCAGGATGCAGGGGCGGGTCGGTGTCCGCGCCGAGAATGAAAAACAGACCCGGGTTGTTGTGGGGATGGCTACCTGCGGAATTGCCAGCGGGGCAAGACCGGTGCTTACAGCCCTTTCCGATGCGGTTCAGGAACAGGGGCTCAGCGATAAGATCAATGTGACACAGACCGGCTGTATCGGTCTGTGCCAGTATGAGCCTATTGTGGAAGTGATGGCGCCGGGAAAAGAAAAGGTGACATATGTAAAAATGACCCCGGAGAAGGCGCTGGAAGTGCTGCGGCTTCATCTGCTGGGCGGACAGGTGGTGACGAAATATACGCTCAGTGCCGCTCAGGAAAAGGCAGAGTAGAAAGAGGAGGTGGAAGAATATGTATCGTTCACATGTACTTGTCTGCGGCGGAACAGGATGTACCTCCTCCGGCAGCCAGAGGATTATTGACAGACTGGAAAAAGAGATCGCGGCTCAGGGGCTTTCCGAGGAAGTCGGCGTGGTAAAGACCGGCTGTTTCGGCCTGTGCGCGCTGGGACCGATTATGATTGTATATCCGGAAGGCACCTTTTACTCCATGGTACAGGAGGACGACATTCCGGAGATTGTGGCGGAACATCTTCTGAAGGGAAGAGCTGTGACCCGCCTGCTCTATGAAGAGACAACAAAGACAGACAAAATTACTCCTCTTAATGAGACGGATTTTTATAAAAAGCAGCACCGGGTTGCTCTGCGCAACTGCGGTGTGATTAACCCGGAAGATATTGAAGAATACATAGGAACCGGGGGCTACGAGGCTCTCGGCATTGTGCTGACGGAGAAAAAGCCGGAAGATGTGATCCAGATCCTGCTGGACAGCGGCCTGAGAGGCAGAGGAGGCGCCGGTTTTCCCACCGGACTGAAATGGAAATTCGCAGCGGCCAATGGGGCGGATCAGAAGTATGTCTGCTGCAACGCGGACGAGGGGGATCCGGGGGCATTTATGGACCGTTCTATTCTGGAAGGAGATCCCCACGCGGTGCTGGAGGCTATGGCCATAGCAGGATATGCCATCGGGGCGTCCCAGGGTTATATTTATGTGCGGGCGGAATATCCCATTGCCGTAAAACGGCTGGAAATCGCAATCGCCCAGGCGCGGGAATACGGACTCCTGGGGAAAAATATTTTTGAAAGCGGATTTGATTTTGATATAGAACTGAGACTCGGTGCAGGTGCATTTGTGTGCGGCGAGGAGACGGCTCTCATGACATCCATTGAAGGCAGCAGGGGAGAGCCCAGACCCCGCCCGCCGTTCCCGGCACTGAAAGGTCTGTTCCAGAAACCGACCATATTAAATAACGTAGAAACATTTGCAAATATTCCCCAGATTATTGTAAACGGGCCGGAATGGTTCGCATCCATGGGAACAGAAAAGTCCAAGGGAACAAAAGTATTTGCCCTGGGCGGAAAGATCAATAACACCGGTCTGGTGGAGATCCCTATGGGAACGACACTGCGGGAGATTGTGGAAGAGATCGGCGGAGGCATTCCCGGCGGGAAGAAGTTCAAGGCTGCCCAGACCGGAGGGCCTTCCGGCGGATGTATCCCGGCGGAACATCTGGATGTACCCATAGACTATGATAATCTGATCGCTATCGGATCCATGATGGGCTCCGGCGGTCTGATCATTATGGATGAGGATACCTGTATGGTGGATATCGCCAAGTTCTTCCTGGAGTTTACGGTGGATGAGTCCTGCGGAAAGTGTACGCCCTGCCGGATCGGAACAAGGCGTATGCTGGAGATCCTGGAAAAGATTACAAAAGGACAGGCGGAGATGGAAGATCTGGACCGGCTGGAAGAACTGTGCAGCCACCTGAAAACCAGTTCTCTGTGCGCGCTGGGACAGACGGCGCCCAATCCGGTGCTCTCTACGCTGCGGTATTTCAGAGAGGAATATATTGCGCATATTGTGGATAAAAAATGTCCGGCAGGCGTCTGTAAGGATCTTTTGCACTATAAGATCGATCCGGATAAATGCAAGGGGTGTACGCTCTGCGCACGAACCTGTCCGGCAGATGCGATCATCGGCAGCGTAAGAGAAGTACATATGATTAACCCGGAAAAATGTGTGAAATGCGGCGCCTGTATGGAAAAATGCAGATTCGGCGCGATTTATAAAGAATAAGGAGGGGAGAGAAGATGGAAAATGTCAATCTGAAAATTAACGGCTTAAATGTTACTGCTCCGGCAGGCTCTACCATCCTGGAAGCGGCACACGCGGCCGGAATCCGTATTCCCACCCTGTGCTATTTAAAAGAAATCAACGAGATCGGCGCCTGCCGCATGTGCGTGGTGGAAGTAAAAGGTGCAAGAAATCTGGTGGCGGCCTGTGTCTATCCTGTCTCGGAAGGCATGGAAGTTCTGACCAATACGCAGAAGCTGATCGAATCACGGAAGAGGACGCTGGAACTTCTCTTATCTGTTCATGATAAGAAATGTCTGTCCTGCGTCAGAAGCGGGCACTGTGAACTGCAGGAACTCTGCCAGGAACTGGGCGTGGAGGATGAAGATCACTTTGCAGGAGAGATGCCGCACTATGAGCCCGATACCAGCGCAGTGCATATGGTCAGGGATAACAACAAATGTATTTTGTGCCGCCGCTGCTGTGCAGTATGCGGGAAGGTGCAGGCTGTAGGCGTAATCGGCCCGAATAACAGAGGATTTGCCACATTTATCGGATCAGCCTTTGAGATGGGACTGGGAGATACCAGCTGTGTGGGATGCGGACAGTGTATTGCGGCCTGTCCTACAGGCGCCCTGTATGAGAAGGATAATACGGACGACGTGCTGGCGGCAATCGCAGATGAGACAAAACATGTGGTTGTGCAGCCCGCACCTTCGGTTCGTGCTGCTCTCGGGGAAGAGTTCGGCTATCCCATGGGCACGGATGTAGAAGGAAAGATGGCGGCCGCTCTGAGGCGGATCGGATTTGATAAAGTATTCGACACAGATTTCAGTGCCGATCTTACAATTGTCGAGGAAGCCAATGAGTTTATCGGCCGGGTGAAAAACGGCGGGGTACTGCCCATGATAACTTCCTGCTCTCCGGGATGGATCAAGTACTGTGAGCACTATTATCCCGACCAGCTGCCGCATCTGTCCAGCTGCAAATCTCCTCAGCAGATGTTCGGTGCGGTAACAAAAACATACTATGCTGAAAAAACGGGACTTGACCCGAAAGATATCGTCTGCGTCAGCATAATGCCCTGTACGGCGAAAAAGTTTGAGATCCGGAGAGAGGACCAGGACGCTGCAGGTGTCCCGGATGTGGATATCTCGATCACGACGAGAGAGCTGGCACGGCTGATCCGCAAGGTCGGCATCAACTTCCGGGCTCTGCCGGAAGAAGGTTTCGACGACCCGCTGGGCGAGTCCACGGGAGCCGGTGTGATCTTCGGCGCCACCGGAGGCGTTATGGAGGCAGCCCTTCGGACCGCGGTAGAAAAACTGACCGGGGAAACGCTTGAAAATGTAGAGTTTACAGAAGTGCGGGGGACAGAGGGCATCAAGGAAGCCACATACAACGTGGCGGGAACGGATGTGAAAGTAGCAGTGGCCTCCGGATTAAGCAACGCAAAAGTAATTATGGATAAAATCCGGGCAGGCGAAGCAGATTATCACTTTGTGGAGATCATGTGCTGTCCGGGCGGATGTGTCAACGGCGGCGGCCAGCCCCGGGTACACGCGGATGTGAGAAACTTTGAAGATGTGAAAGCCCTCCGCGCGAAGGCGCTGTATGAAAACGATGCGGCCAGGACATTGAGAAAATCCCATGAAAATCCTTCCATAAAAAGACTGTATCAGGAGTATCTGGGAGAGCCGGGAAGTGAAAAAGCACATCATATCCTGCATACAACATACGTGGAGAGAAGTATCAACGGATAGATTTGAATTTGTGGGTGAAGAGAACTTCCGTCGGGGAGTCCGGGTATGGTGCCGGAGAGCATGCTTTCGCTCGGAACGCGGCGCAGCGGTACATAAGAGCGCAAAGGACGCGCTCTA
>USFD01000138.1 GCA_900553885.1 uncultured Ruminococcus sp. | reverse complement strand
GGGGCATCCACGCCCAACAATATAATTGAGGAGGTTCAAAATAATGTCAGAATTATCTTTTGAACAGATGTTAAACGAGTCATTCAAAACAATCCATAATGGAGAAGTAGTGGAGGGTACCGTAATCGATGTCAAACCCGATGAAATTATCCTGAATATCGGATATAAGGCGGACGGTATTATTACGAAAAACGAATACTCCAATGATCAGTCTCTTGATCTGACAACAGTTGTTTCTGTCGGAGATACTATGACAGTCAAAGTGCTGAAAGTAAATGACGGAGAGGGACAGGTTCTTCTTACATATAAGAGACTTGCCGTTGAAAAAGGAAATGAGAGACTGCGTGAAGCTTATGAAAACAAGGAAGTATTAAAGGCAACCGTTACCCAGATTCTGGGAGGCGGTATCTGTGCTACAGTAGATGAAGTGAGAGTATTCATTCCTGCCAGCCTTGTTTCTGATTCTTATGAAAAAGATCTCAGCAAATATGAAGGCAAGGAAATTGAATTCGTAATCAGTGAATTCAATCCCCGCAGAAATCGTGTGATCGGCGACAGAAGACAGCTTCTGGTTGCAGAGCGCGCAGAAAAACAGAAAGAACTTTTCGCAAAACTGAAGGTAGGGGATACGGTTGAAGGAACAGTCAAGAATGTAACGGACTTCGGTGCGTTTATTGATCTTGGCGGTGTAGACGGCCTTCTTCATATTTCTGAAATGTCATGGGGACGTGTCGATAATCCGAAGAAACTGTTCCATGTAGGCGACACTCTGAAAGTGCTCGTTAAGGATATCCATGATACAAAGATTGCGCTCAGCCTGAAGTTCCCGGAGACAAATCCGTGGGTAAATGCAGCTGAAGATTTCGCAGTAGGCACCATTATTACAGGAAAAGTTGCACGTATGACAGACTTTGGCGCATTTGTTGAGCTTGCACCAGGTGTAGATGCGCTTCTTCATGTGTCTCAGATCTCCAGAGCTCATGTGGATAAACCGTCTGATGTCCTTTCCATTGGACAGGAGATTACAGCTAAGATTGTTGATCTTAATGAAGCTGAGAAGAAAATCAGCCTGAGTATGAAGGCTCTTGAGCCGGAACACACAGAGGCTCCGGAAGCAGCTCCGCTGGAAGAAGAGGAGCAGACAGAAGAGTAAAATACTTGTCAGAACATATATAACCGGGCGTACAGCCTGCAAAAAATACCGGGATTTTATCCCGGTATTTTTTACGTTTCTGACAGAAAACAAAAAATGTTCACAGAAAGATGCAATTTTTGTCGTAAGATCACTGGATTTTAATGGCACATTTTAGTACAATAGACTTATTGTGAGAACAGGCGGCGCAGGGCAGAAATTATCTGATTCCCCGGCTGCCGGAAAAGAAAGGATGAGAAAAAATGCGACTTTTGACATTTTCAGGCGGAATTCATCCGGATGACGGAAAGCGCTTTTCAAAAGACTGTGAAGTAAAACCCGTCATACCTCATGGGGAAATGGTCTATCCGCTTTCCCAGCACATTGGTGCACCGGCAAAACCAGTAGTTAAGAAAGGCGATTCCGTCTTAAAAGGCCAGATGATAGCTGAAGCCGGCGGTTTTGTATCAGCACCGGTCCACGCTTCCGTGTCCGGCACGGTTAAAGGAATAGAGCAGCGCTTTAATCCTGCAGGAACAAAAACAGACTGCATTATAATTGAAAACGACGGACAGTATACGGAAATAGAGTATGAGCCTGTAAAACCGCTTAATGAAATGAGCCGGGAAGAGATTCTCGAAAAAATCGGAAATGCCGGAATCGTCGGCATGGGCGGCGCAGGTTTTCCTACAAGAGTAAAACTCTCCCCAAAAGAACCGGATAAAATCGAATACGTAATTGCAAACTGCGCAGAGTGTGAGCCTTATATTACGGCAGATTACCGCAGAATGCTGGAGAACACTCAGGAGCTGGTAAGCGGAATGAAAGTTCTCCTTACAATTTTCCCGAATGCAAAGGGAATCTTTGCCGTGGAAGACAATAAAAGGGATTGCATTGAAAAACTGGAGGAGGCCATTCAGACAGAAGAACGCATGGACGTGAAAGCAATGATGACCAAATATCCCCAGGGCGCGGAACGTCAGCTGATTTACACTGTAACAAAAAGGGCCATCCACTCAGCCATGCTGCCGGCAGATGCCGGTTGTATCGTTGACAATGTGGAGACGCTCATCAGCATTCATCGGGCAGTAATTGAAGGAAGGCCTCTTACAGAAAGGGTTGTCACAGTAAGCGGTGACGCTGTAAACAGTCCGGGTAATTTTAAAGTCCTTCTGGGAACCAGCCATCGGGAACTTGCCGAAGCTGCAGGCGGTTTTTCCACAGAACCGGAAAAACTGATTTCCGGCGGACCGATGATGGGATTTGCGATGGTCACACTGGACGCACCGGTAACAAAAACATCGTCTTCCCTGCTTGCCTTTAAGAAGGATCAGGTTTCCCGTCTTCAGGAATCTGCATGTATTAACTGCGGCCGCTGTGTGCAGGTGTGCCCCAGCAGAATCATTCCGTCCAGACTTGCAGACTATGCAAAACGTCATGACGAAGCTTCTTTCGTGGCAATGAACGGACTGGAATGTGTAGAATGCGGCTCATGCAGTTATGTCTGTCCGGCGAAGCGTCAGCTGAAACAGGCAATTGGTTCCATGCGGAAAACTGCACTGGCGAACAGAAAGAAATAACAGGATGAGTAAAGAGAGGTGTCAGGTAAATTGAACGAGAATTATAATGTATCATCTTCGCCGCATATCCGTGACCGGATTACCAGCAGTAATATTATGCTTATGGTAGTAATTGCACTGCTTCCGGCTACCTTTTTCGGAATCTGGAATTTCCGGAAAGAGGGCGCGTGGCTTCTTGTAATTGTAACGGTTGCTGCGGCGGTTTTATCAGAATACATATGGGAAAAACTTATGCATAAGCCGGTTACTATAGGAGATCTCAGCGCAGTAGTTACAGGACTTCTGCTCGCCCTGAATCTTCCGCCCACTCTTCCTCTGTGGATGGGCGCTCTTGGTTCTGTATTTGCTATTATTGTAGTAAAACAGCTTTTCGGCGGACTGGGACAGAACTTTATGAATCCTGCTCTGGCAGCCCGTTGTTTTCTGCTTATCTGCTTTGCCGGACGTATGACATATTTTGTATATGACGGTGTGACCGGTCCTACTCCGCTTGCAGAACTGAAAGCTGGTCAGGCCGTTAATACGATGGATATGCTCATTGGAAATATCCGTGGAACCATAGGAGAGACTTCTGTAATTGCAATCATGATCGGGGCAATGTTCCTTCTGCTTACGGGTGTAATTGATCTGGACATACCAGCGTCCTATCTCGTTTCCTTTGTCGCATTTATTGTTATTTTCGGAGGACATGGCTTTGATCCCCAGTATATTACAGCACATCTGTGCGGAGGAGGCCTGATGCTCGGTGTATGGTTTATGGCTACAGACTATGTCACTTCGCCCATAACATCGACAGGAAAGATTATTTACGGCATCTGTATGGGGCTGCTCACCGGGCTGTTCCGTATTTTTGGCGGCTCGGCGGAAGGGGTTTCATATGCAATCATAATCAGCAATCTTCTTGTGCCGTTGATCGAAAAGATTACTCTTCCAAAACCATTTGGCAAAGGAGGGGAAAAACATGAATAAGATAATAAAAAACACTTTGATCCTGACTGTTATTACTGTGGTGTCAGGACTTCTGCTCGGAATCGTATACGATATTACGAAGGAACCAATTGCAGCTGCTCAGGAGAATTCAAAACAGGCGGCTTACCGCACTGTTCTGCCGGATGCCGCTTCTTTTGAAGATTATAAGGATTTTGATCCGGAAGAGGCAGCGGCGCTTATCAAAGACAACGGTTATACCGATGACCTTACAGAAGTTGCTGTGGGAAAATCAGACAGCGGCGAAACCGTAGGATACGTGCTGAATGTTACATCCCACGCCGGATATGGCGGAGATATTCAACTTTCTGTCGGAATCCTGAGTGACGGAACAATATCCGGTGTAGAGATGCTTTCCATCAGCGAAACGGCCGGACTTGGAATGAAGGCCGACGAGCCTGATTTCAAGGACCAGTTCAAAGATAAAAACGTGGAAAAATTCTCTTATACAAAAAGCGGCGCATCTGCAGACAATGAAATCGATGCAATCAGCGGCGCAACGATTACGACAAGCGCTGTTACCAATGCGGTAAACTCAGCACTGGTATATTTCCACAATGAGTTAGGAGGCGGCAGCAATGAATAAATGTACCGAACGAATTTATAACGGTCTTGTAAAAGAAAATCCGACTTTTGTTCTTATGCTTGGAATGTGTCCTACCCTGGCAGTAACGACTTCTGCCATAAATGGTATCGGAATGGGACTTTCCACCACAGCTGTGCTGATTATGTCCAACATGCTTATTTCCATGCTGCGGAAAATTATACCGGATTCTGTCAGAATGCCGGCATTTATTGTTGTAGTTGCTTCGTTTGTAACAATTGTGGACTTCCTTCTGGAAGGATTTGCCCCGGATCTGTATTCTTCTCTGGGACTTTATATTCCACTGATTGTTGTAAACTGTATTATTCTGGGAAGAGCAGAGAGCTACGCCTCTAAAAACCCGGTGCTTCCCTCAATCTTTGACGGTATAGGCATGGGACTTGGATTTACGGTGGGACTGACGTCTATCGGTATTGTCCGGGAACTGATCGGTGCAGGACAGATCTTCGGATTTCAGGTTATGCCGGATTCATACGAACCCCTTACAATCTTTATCCTGGCGCCGGGCGCTTTCTTTGTTCTGGCATGCCTTGTAGCACTCCAGAACAAGGTGAAAAAGAGTCTGGCCCGAAAAGGAAAGAAAGTTCCGGCTGCAGCAGGCTGCGGAGAAGGATGTGCTTCCTGCGCCAGCCGTGGAATCTGCGGCGGACATCTTGTGTCAGATACACCGGAAAAGGAGGACGTATAAATGCAGGAATTATTATTGATCGCAGTCGGTTCTGCTTTTGTAAATAATGTTGTGTTAAGTCAGTTCCTTGGAATCTGCCCGTTCCTCGGCGTTTCCAAGAATGTTAAAACCGCAGCCGGTATGGGCGGAGCAGTCGTGTTCGTTATTACGATTTCTTCCTTTGTTACCGGACTGATCTATAAATATATACTGGGCAATCCGAACATTATGGGCGGTGAGCTGGAATATCTGAATACAATTGTATTTATTCTTGTTATTGCGGCCCTTGTCCAGTTCGTGGAAATGTTTTTAAAGAAAGTTATGCCTCCGCTGTATAATGCCCTTGGTGTCTATCTGCCTCTGATTACTACCAACTGTGCAGTACTTGGAGTAGCGCTGACCAATGTACAGGAAGGATACGGACTTCTGGAAGGCGTGGTAAACGGCTTTGCCACAGCCGTAGGATTTCTTGTGTCTATTGTCCTTATGGCAGGAATACGGGAAAAAATTGAACACAATGATATTACAGAATCCTTTCAGGGAACACCCATTGTTCTTGTAACCGCCGGTCTGATGGCGATTGCTTTCTTCGGATTCTCAGGTTTGATATAGGAGGAAGGCAAGTTTGAAACAAAGAAATAGAGGTAAACCGCCAAAAAAGTGTATAGCAAACAAG
>USFD01000137.1 GCA_900553885.1 uncultured Ruminococcus sp. | reverse complement strand
GCAGCAATTGCGGATATCGGATTCGATAGAAAGAGGTTGAAATATGTACTGCCCGGAATGTGGAAGATACAATGAAGAGAAAGCAAGGTTCTGCCGTTACTGCAGACACAGACCGGGATAAGAACCTCATTTTTCTACATACGTTGGCGGATGAACCGGAAATCAATTAAAATAGATAAAGGAAAGAAAAAGAGGTGGGGATATGTATTGTCCGGAATGTGGAACATATAATGAGGAAAAAGCCAGATTTTGCCGCATCTGCGGCACCCGGCTGGCGGAAGACACGGAGAAGCAGAAGGAAGGGGGAGCGCCGGTTATCCCTGCGAAAAAAAGAAGAAAAAGATCTGGATCATATTAACGGCGCTTCTGCTTCTTGCCGCAGCTGTGGCTGCCGCACTGTTTTTTTGGGTTCTTCCCCGGCAGAAGGAGAAAAACTATCAGTCGCATATGGCGGAAGGCGACAGATATCTGGAAGAGATGAATTATAAGAAGGCAGAAGACAGCTATCTCGCCGCAATTGCCATTGATCCGAAACAGCCGGAACCGTATTTTTGTCTTGCAGATATATATGAAGCTGAAAATTCACCGGGAAAAGCGAAAGAGATATTGCAGCAGGGCGTTGAACAGACAGATAATGAACCGATGCGGATACAATATGATTTTTACGCCTATGTGGACGAAGTGCTGATCACTCAGGACGGACAATGCCATGAGGGAGAATATACCTGCAAATACGCGGAAGGTCCTGTGAGAACATATGTGGAGCCTGTATCTTCTGAAAAAGGAGTGCTTACATTCCGTGTCAGGGATTTTGACAATGACGGGAATGAAGAACTCCTTGTGCTGATTCTGAATAATGAATATCTTCCGGCAGAGTATGCAACGATAGCGCAAAATGAGATTCAGATGCGGATGTACGAGTATGAGAATGGCGAAGTTATATTAAAAGATGAATACTCAGCGCTTCATCCGGTATTCGGATGGAGTGATTCTGAAATAACGGGAATTTTTCTGCATGAAAACAACGGACAGATTTATATATGTGGAAGCTATTTCCAGAATGATTACCTGATCAGAGAGTCAACAATATTAGATTCTTTTGTAACCATATATGGACAGGACGGCTTTGACGTACAGGAAGGAACCAGAAACAGGATGCTTCTGGAGTCTGATTTTGACAGCCGGAAGAAAGCGGCAGACAAGATGGCAGATTATCTTGACAGTATAGGCCTTCCGGAGGAAGCCGGGCAGATGAAAGAGTCGTCCCTGCGCAAATTTGATTTCATTGAAGATGTGGAGATGCTTCTGTTTATCAGCGGGGAAAATACACAGTATGGAGAAAGCATGAATTTTTCTGAGGAAACAGATCCGGCAGACCTGGGAGAAGTAAAGCTTGTCCTGCAACTGTCATGGCAGGAAGGCGAAAAAAATTTGGACGAACAGCAGGAGGAGAAACAGTCCGCGGGAGATATGCAGGAGAGCGAGAACTCTCATGATCAGCAGGATGCAGAAGAGACGGCCGGGTCTGTGCAGGAAACCTATGATTATCTGCTTGAAAGCGGAGATTACAATAATTATACCTCAGATTGGATGGCGGCTCCGGAGTTTTATTCCATCCTTGATATTAATCAGGATCAGATTCCGGAACTTATGATACATTCAGCCGGGGACTCCGGCTGGTCAAATACACTTCTTTATGCCTATGATCCCGACAGCCAGGCAGTAAAAATGGTTCAGGATATTTATCATTATGCCGATATTCAGTACTCAGATGAGTACAAGGCAATCACATTTTCAGAGGTGCGCTCGGCTCTGATGTACGGCGGGCAGGATTATTACACACTGGACGGAGCGGAGCTGACATATGAATTTTCCGTAGGCTGGGAGAGTGACGGCACACACGACGGAATCGGTTATTATATGTATCAGGACGATACAAGGACAGAGATATCGGAAGCTGAGAGTGATTCATATTTTAGCGAACTGACGGAGATAGAAAAGATCAGTCTGTAAAGGTCAGGAAAACAACAGAGGAGGGGATGAAACAATGTATTGCCCGAACTGCGGACATTATAATGAAGAAGACGCGGCATTCTGCGGCTCATGCGGGACTCCGCTCAGACGTCCGGAAACTGCGGAGGGAGAGCCGGAAATAATGCCCGGCCGGCCGGAGCCGGAACGGCAGAGTGCCCGGGATTTGTCCGGGGAGAACGGACGCGGACCTGTGTCTCCGGTTCCCGGGAAAAAGAAAAGTAGAAAAATATGGATTATACTGGCAGCAGTACTTGTGATCGCAGCAGCAGCTGCCGCGGCAGTATTTCTGTGGATTCTGCCCCGGCAGGAAGAGAAAAGGTATAATGCGCTGCTGGAAGAAGGAAACCGATATCTGGAGGAAATGGATTACGACAGAGCAGAGGATTCTTTTCTGGAGGCAATTGCAATTGAGCCGAAGAAGGAAGAGCCTTATGTGAGTCTGGCAAATCTCTATCTTGATACAGGCGAGCGGGAAAAAGCGAAAGAGATTATCGCTGAGGCAAAGAAAACTCTCCCGGAGGAGGAGCAGAAAGAGATTGAAAAGCTGGAAGAGGAGCGAAAAGGGGAACTGGACGGCGAAGGTACAGTCTTTGTATGGGCAGTAGAGCCGGAAATCGAGGCAGATGATATCTATTATCTGAAAGAAACGGATTCAAAAGAATATCCGTATAACGAAATGGAACGCCAGATGTTTACAGATTATGCGGTGATAAAACAGGGAGATTCCTATGGGCTGATCGATTCAGACGGAGAGATCCTGGGCGGCATGGATTATGAAGAAATTACAAGCGGCTACGGATATTATCTGCTGACAAGGGAGGAGCCGGTGTATGAATCCGAATATATGACGGAAATGGACAGCTACTATCTGTACGGCGATGAGATCCTTCCGGCTGTCGCAATCGCAGGCGATGCATATGGATTTAAGGGTGCTTTTTATTACTGCGATGGCCTGCAGAATATCTTTGATGCCTACGGAGAAGAAGCGTTTGGTCCCCGGACATGGACAGAGCCTGAGGATGCGGTTCCTGTAAAAGCTTCAGATATAGTCCTGGAAAATGCCATGGATGCCGGTGTAAACAATATGGACGAATGGCTGGCGGATCTGCCGGGCGGCTATGGGATCTACTATGGTGACAGCATGGCGACGGATTTCGTCTATGATGCATGCGGTTCCCAGTCAGACGGACTCCTTGCGGTGGAGCAGGGCGGAAAATGGGGATATGCCGACAGTCAGGGAAATATAGTGATTCCCGTGGAATACGACGCCTCCTGGACACAGTATGTTCCCCAGAATGGTAATGCTGAGCAGGATTACTGCTATGCCGCTTCGGAAGGATATGTGGTCCTGGTAAAAGACGGTGTATGGGAGCTGCGTGATACAGAAGGAAATCCGGTTATTGATCCCGGCGTGTTCGAAGAGATCCGTCCGGTGTATGGCGGAAGGTGCTGGGTGAAACAGAACGGTCTCTGGGGTGTGATTGAACTGGAGAATACAGCTGATGAAGAAGGAGATTATCAGGAGAAGGAGGAAGAATCCGGACTTTCCCCGGATTCTTCCATAGAAGAGATTCGTGACCAGGTGCTGGCACACCTGAATGAAAGACTTGGGGAAAACGGAGGCTCCTATTCGATCAGTGATGATGAGATGACTGAGAGTGACAAAGAGTATCATTTTTGTATAAGATATGCTCTGCCTGATGAAGAGGCGGACAAAATTATAGCAAACGGCGGAATGCCGGCTGCAAACAGGCTTGTAGGAGAGGTTGTTGTGGACAAAGCCACAGGTACTGCGGTCTTCGAGCCTTCGGGCGGGGGACGTGAAGAATGGCAGCTGTGGGGAAATGATGCCGCAGAGTAAAACGGGCGAATTCCTGTTGACCATAATGAAATGAAAAAAGGAGAATCTTTCTGAATTTCCGGGGAAAACTGATTCCCGGGGGATCAAGAAGATTCTCCTTTTATGCATTTCCTTAGTATGAAAAAATCAGGAAATATTTTGAAAACGGGAAAAGTACAAAAATAAAATCAGTAGTCAATTCTTACAACATCCTCTATTCTGCATTCCAGGATCTGGCAAAGAGCCGCCAGGGTGGCGATATTAACATTATCTCCACGTTTCAGATGATAAAGAGTCCCTTTATTGAAATGATAGGTATTGATCAGTTTATATGTTGAAACTTTTTTTTCTTTCATTGTATTCCACAGGGGATCATAAGAAAAAGATGCCGTGTTTTCCATGAATTTCCCTCCATGAAAAGATTATATTTTATGCCTAAGAACTTGAACATACCTAAGATATTAGGTATAATGGGGAAAAACGGTGAAAGGATAGAAATATGTTTTGCAGAAATTGTGGAAGAGGCGGCTCCGATTCTACTGTATTATGCCACAGCTGCTGACCATCTATACATATGAAGCAAAGTGGGGATCCGGAACCGGCCGGGATGAGCAGAATAGAAATAGTTATCCTGCTGTTTGTTCTGGCAGCAGTGGCTTCCGTTCTGTTTGTATGGAGCAGAAGCAGACTGCCTGTATCCGGAAAATTCGATCGTGTACTGGCGTGTGGAGACGGCTATTATCTTGTTATCAAAGAAGCGGACAAAGGAAATGAGAAGATGATCGGTGTGGCGGATGCAGAAGGAAGGTGGATTCAACCTCTTTCAGAATATCATATTTTTCTTGAAAAGGGTGGATGGTCAGATATTTCAGTCAAAGAGGAAAAAGAAAATACAACAGCCGGAGATATTTATTATATCAATGAAGGCATGTTTCTTATGATCCGAAGGGAGGGCGGAAGAAACGGTTATGCCGGAATTGTTTACAACGCCCGGGATAATATCGGATTCATAGTCAGGCAGTACGGTATGTGCAATAATATGCATTCGAACAACGGACAGGAACAGTACAGGCCTCCGGTGTCCTATAAAAACGGATACTGGGTTATTCTGACCGGAAGCGGGAGAAGAAAAGAAATCTGCATTGTGGATCGTTACGGACATATCAGAAGGACGGCTAAAAGGGCAGAAACATTGGGACAGTATTCCGACGGCGTCTTTTTTGCAGATGGATGTTTTTATGATCTCCATCTTAACCTGAGACTCATTCTGAAGGAGTATCAGATTATAAACGAGCCATATTTTCAGAAAGGAAGAAGTTCACTGATTATTAAAACGGGCAGAGGAGAGAAGTACCGGGTCGAAATAGACAGAAACGGGAAGCTCCTGAAAAAACCAGAAAAATTATGAATAATATGAAGAAATAAAATATACTGCCGGGCAGAGCTGACTCAGGAGATATGCCAGGCGGTATTTTTTATGTCCCGGTAATGAAAAAAATAAAAATAAAAGGCCTGATACAATAACTGCAGACAAAAGAAAGAAGTCTATAAAAAGTAAGGAACAGAAATTCAGAAAGGGGAAAAAGCAATGAAGAAAAAAATCAGTGTAGTTATTTTAGGAGTAGTAATGGTGTTGTGTTTATGTGCATGCTCTGCGAAACAGTGCAGTGCCGGCTGCGGAGAAAAAGCAAATCCAAACTGCAGCGCCGGAATGTGCGACAGCTGCTGCAGATGGTATGCCGGATTTAACGGATGCAGACATACAGAGTTTGATTGATTCGGATTTGTCGAAGGGATTTTCCGGATAGCAGACACAAACATCTTCTTTGATAAGAAACAGATATGTATAATTGTCTTGTCGGAACTTCTCCTTT
>USFD01000136.1 GCA_900553885.1 uncultured Ruminococcus sp. | reverse complement strand
CTCCCAGTGCCCGGATAAAATCTTCCATGATCTTCGGATTTTCCGGATTGTCAAAGGCAAGCAGTTTGCCCGGACGAAGAAGAAGGCAGCCGTAATAAGCTCCAATCTTCTTTCCTGTAAGCGGATTTACCACTTTCTTTTTCACTTCGTCAAACCCGATGCGGTCACGAAGCACTTCAAGGAAATGAAGTACAGTAGTCTCTCCGGTATACGGCTCGTCCAGCGCCATATAGTTATTGGCCCTTGTCCGGATATCCTCTACATTCTTCATATCATCGTTCACACGTTTAAGCACATGATGACAGGCAGAACAGAGTGTAACCAGATCCTGGCCCTTTTCCTTTGCGTCGTTGAGCGCGCGGACGGAGGACAGTTTCGTGGCAATCTCATCACTTCCCAGCGGATAGACACCGCCGCAGCACTGCCACTCGCTGATCTCTTCCAGTTCAAATCCCAGCACCTCAGCCGAAGCTCTGGCATACCGATCCAGATCCTGAGCCTTGTTTTTCAGGGTGCAGCCGGGATAATAACTGTATTTCATAGTATTACCTCCTTGTCTGTCAGGCGGAAAACCAGGCCGCCTTGTCATTTAAATTACCCCACGCGGAAACCGCCGTGGGGTTTCTAAATTATATATCCAACTGAGCGATTACTTCTTTTAACTTGTTTGCGCTTGACTGAAGTTTTGCAACTTCCTCATCTGTCAGACGCATCGGAACCTTGCCCTGAACACCGTTCGGTCCAACCAGACACAGAACGCTTATGCATACATCTTCGATTCCGTACTCGCCGTGCATCAGTGAAGAAACAGTTGCCACTGAATCGGAAGCTGCCACTACCATGCTGCAGAGCTGACATACTGCAACAGAAACTGCATAGAATGTAGCACCCTTCTTTGCGATAACTTCTCCGCCTGATTTGTGAACGAACTCTTCCATTCCGTCTTTGTCCAGCTCGCCAAGATCAATGCCGTGCTTCTTCATTGACTCATAATAGTCATCTACATTTACAGTAGCAATTGTTGCGCCTGACCACGGAACAAAAGAAGAATCTCCGTGCTCGCCGAATACATACGCATGAATGTTTTTCTGCGCTACGCCGAAATGCTCTGACAGTCCGGAACGAAGACGTGCGGTGTCAAGGAGTGTACCGGAACCGATAATCTGATTCTCCGGAAGTCCGGAAATCTTTGTAAATACATAGGTAAGAACATCTACCGGGTTGCTTACGATAATATATTTTGCATCCGGTGCTGCTTTTACGATCTCCGGAGTAATGGATTTGATGATATTTACATTTGTCTGTGCCAGCTCAATTCTTGTCTGTCCCGGTTTGCGGGCAATTCCGGAGGTAATGATAACAATATCGGATCCCTTTGCATCCTCGTAATCTCCTGCAACGATTGAGATCGGATTTCTGAAGCAGGTTCCCTGCTTGATGTCCATAACCTCTCCCTCAGCCTTGTCTTTGTTGATATCGATCATTACAATCTCAGATGCGATATCTTCATATGAAAGTTTGTACGCGATTGTGGCTCCGACACTTCCGGCGCCGATGATTGTGATTTTACTGCTCATTTGTTCTCCACTTACCTTTCTTTAAAATTTTTCTCGCAATAAAAAAAAGAAATCACGATTAATACGCTGCTGTTTTTTTAATCCAAATATCATTTCATCAAAAAAAGAGCTGCACTGCTTTTCCCTCCGTAAAAACAAAAATTAATCAGATTTCACTTCCTTGATCATATCATATTGTCAATAATTTGACAAGCTGTCTTTTTTAAAAGACTGCTGGGTTTTTCTGTCTTTTCTGTATTCTGACGGACTGACCCCTTTCTGTTTCCTGAATGCCTTGGAAAAATACAGGTTATTTTCAAAGCCGACAGAGTATGCAATAGCCGATACAGACAGATCTGTCTCCCTGAGCAGATGACAGGCCTGTTTGATCCTGTACTCGGACAGATACTCTTTCGGAGACTTTCTCAGATAAGTCTGAAAAGACCGGAACAGATGACTGCGGCTGATGCCTACATACGCCGCCACATCTTCCACTGTAACCGGATAGGAGTAATTCGTTTCTATATATTTTTCCGCCTTCTCCACATAAGTGATCTGAATCTCCTTTTCCGGATTCTCTTTTTCCCCGTAATGCATAAATACCGCAAGAAAACTGTACAAAGCTCCCGCCATGGCAACAGCGGCTTCATATGTGTTCCCCTTCACCTGATAAATCCTTTCCAGCCCGTCCCGGATCTTCTCCTCCGGAATTTTTCCCCGGAGAATATAAGGTTTTTCCTTTGTAAAAGATGTATTACGGATAATAGACGCCGCATCCGCCCCCATAAATCCGGCCCATCCGTACTCCCATGGTTCCTCGCGGTCCGCATAATACCGGACTTCTTCACCGGGATATAAAATAAACGTATCGCCCCGGGAAAGCCGGCGCGACATCCTGCCCGACGTATAGTATCCGCTGCCGGATATAATATAATGAATACAATAATGATCCCTTATTCCCGGCCCCCACTGGTATCCCGGCTCACATTTCTGATATCCTACATTATACACAGACAGAGATGTCAGCAGGTTTTCTCCCACTTTATAGGAATGTTTATATGAATCTGCCATCACGGTTCCTCCCTTCCTGTTTCCGATCCGGATCTCTGTTCCATTATAATTCCTCTCCATTCCACGTGCAACATTTTTACATATCATTGCACGTATTTTTTATGGACGCAAACCGGCTGTTCATTTTATAATACAGCCAGAATGAAAACCAGACTTCTGGTTTTTCTCAGTATTTTCGTTATACTTTTTGCAATTTAATATTAAATAGGAGGAAAAGACAATGAAAGAAAAGCTGTTTAACAAGTTTTCAGAGTTATTTGGCAGCACGGATCAGACCCACTTTTACTTTTCACCGGGCCGGGTCAATCTGATCGGCGAACATACGGACTATAACGGGGGCCATGTTTTCCCCTGTGCTCTGACTCTCGGCACTTACGGAGCCGCCCGCCGCAGAGAAGACCGTCTGATTCATTTCTATTCTATGAATCTGGACCGCTTCGGCGTAGTTGAAGTATCACTCGATGATCTTTCATTCAACGAAAAATATAACTGGGCCAACTATCCTCTGGGTGTTGTATGGGCGTTCGCCCAGAAGGGCTATAAACTGGACAGCGGCTTTGATATGATCATCTGGGGAAATATTCCGAACGGTTCCGGACTTTCCTCCTCTGCTTCCCTCGAAGTTCTTACCGGTGTAATTCTCACAGATCTGTTCCATATTACCGGCCTGAGCATGACCGATCTTGCACTGATCGGCCAGTACTCCGAAAATAATTTCAACGGCTGCAACTGCGGTATTATGGACCAGTTTGCCGTTGCCATGGGCAAAAAGGACAATGCCATCTTTCTGGATACAAGCACGCTGAAATATGAGTATGCCCCCATTGATCTGAAAGATGCCAAAATCATTATCACAAACAGCAAGGTAAAACACAGTCTGGTTGATTCTGCGTACAATGACAGGCGGCAGGAATGCGCCGATGCTCTTACGGCTCTGCAGCGGGAACTTGACATTGAATCTCTGGGCGACTTAAGTCCGGAGGATTTTGAGGCCAATAAAGGGCTGATCACAGATCCTGTACAGCTGAAAAGAGCAAAACATGCCGTTTATGAAAATCAGCGTACTATCGATGCTGTCTCTGCTCTCCGGGCAGGCGATATTAACCGGTTCGGGAAACTGATGAACCAGTCCCACATTTCCCTGCGGGACGACTATGCTGTCTCCTGCGAGGAAATTGATATTCTGGTTGATCTGGCATGGAAAATTCCGGGCGTGATCGGTTCCCGTATTACCGGCGGCGGATTTGGCGGATGTACCGTCAGCATTGTAAAAAATGATTCTGTGGATACCTTTATCGAAAGCATCGGACAGGCATATAAGGAAAAAGTCGGACATGAAGCAGAGTTCTATACTGTACAGATCGGCGACGGCGCTTCCCGTGTGGACGACTGAGGTCCCTGCAGCAGCGGCAAAGACCTGAGTGCATGATTTGAATAATCTGCACCTGAAAACTTACCTATTTAACAAATCTATTCCCAGGCCGCATATTCCCGGAAAATCCCGCTCCGGATTTCTGCGGACATGCGGCTTTAAAATCGGAGGTTGACAATTATGCTCTATGAAGCAATAAAAAAACTGGTTCAGTACGGAATCAACACAGGACTTACCCCTGAATCAGAACGGATCTACACAACAAATCTTCTGCTGGATGTTATGAAGGAAGACAGCTACGAAGATGTTCCCTGTGATCTTGACAACATCATTCTCGAAGACGTACTGGCAGAACTTCTGGACGAAGCAATAAAAAGAGGGATTATCGAAGACAGTATTACATACCGCGATCTGCTGGATACAAAACTCATGAACTGTCTGATGCCCCGGCCGTCACAGATTCAGGCGGAATTCTGGAAAAAGTATGAAATATCCCCCAAAAATGCCACTGACTATTACTATAAATTAAGTCAGGACAGCAATTATATCCGCCGCTATCGTATCAGAAAGGACAGAAAATGGACCGTAGACACAGATTACGGAACGCTGGATATCACGATCAACCTTTCCAAACCGGAAAAGGATCCCAAAGCTATCGCGGCTGCCGGAAAGGCAAAGTCTGTTTCCTATCCGAAATGCCAGCTCTGTATGGAAAATGAAGGCTACGCGGGCAGAACCAATCATCCCGCCCGGGAAAACCACCGCATTATTCCAATTACTATCCAGGGAAAAAAATGGGGCTTTCAGTACTCGCCCTATGTATACTACAATGAACACTGTATCGTCTTCAACGGAGAACACACTCCCATGAAAATCGACCGTACCGCATTTGCAAAGCTGTTTGACTTTATCAAACTTTTCCCCCACTATTTTCTGGGTTCCAATGCGGATCTCCCGATTGTGGGAGGGTCTATCCTGAGTCACGATCATTTTCAGGGAGGAAACTATACCTTTGCAATGGCAAAAGCCCCTGTTGTTGAACCGTTTCAGGTAGCCGGATATGAAGATGTTGCCGCAGGCATTGTAAAATGGCCGCTCTCTGTGATCCGCCTGCAGAGTCCGGACTCCGAACGGATCATTGACCTGGCCGAACATATTCTCGGCAAATGGCGCAGCTATACAGATAAAGAAGCGTTTATATTTGCAGAAACTGACGGAACCCCGCACAATACAATTACGCCTATTGCCCGCAAACGCGGCGACCTTTTTGAACTTGACCTGACTTTGCGGAACAATATTACTACAGAAGAACATCCGCTCGGCGTATTTCATCCACATGCGAAACTGCACCATATTAAAAAGGAAAATATCGGTCTGATCGAGGTCATGGGTCTGGCCGTTCTTCCTGCCCGTCTGAAGGGAGAAATGGAACTTCTCCGCCAGTATATCCTGGAAGGCAGAGATATCCGCAGCAATGAACAGATTGCCAAACACGCAGACTGGGTTGACGAATTTCTGCCGGCATACACCGACATCAGCACAGACAATATCGATCATATTCTGGAACAGGAAGTCGGAAAGGTCTTCTGCCAGGTACTGGAAGATGCCGGCGTGTACAAAAACACAGAAGAAGGAAGGAAAGCATTCCACCGTTTCATCGAAGTACTTTAATTCGGATTTATCGAAGGGACTTTCCTGATAGTAGACACAAACCGGAAGAGACAAGGAAGTTTTTGTAAGACGGATTCCGAAGATGGGGACAGGAAATTCTGATTCCATTCCATGAGTTAAGAAAAATAACAGAACC
>USFD01000135.1 GCA_900553885.1 uncultured Ruminococcus sp. | reverse complement strand
CCTCCAGATAAACAGTTTTATTATTTCAACTGTCTACCTAAAGGGGAGCATATCATACAGCCCGGTCTTTCTATCTGCTTTTTCATTTTACCGCAGATTGCTATAAAATTTTCGAAAGGAATTCTTTCAGGCGCGGATCTTTCGGATGCTGGAAAAATTCCTCCGGAGGCGCCTCCTCCAGAATCTGTCCGTTATCCATAAAAAGCACCCTGTTGGCAACTTCTCTGGCAAACCCCATCTCATGTGTAACAACCACCATGGTCATTCCTTCCTTTGCCAGCTTTTTCATCAGGTCCAGCACCTCGCCTACCATCTCCGGATCCAAAGCTGAAGTAGGCTCGTCAAAAAGAATCACATCCGGATTCATTGCCAGGGAACGGATGATTGCCACTCTCTGCTTCTGTCCGCCGGAAAGGGTGGAGGGATAAGCATCCGCTTTATCATCCAGTCCGATTCTCTTTAACAGGGCAAGGGCCTGATCTTTTGCCTCGCTTCTGATTTTCTCCTTCGTTGTAGTAATGGGAATCAGATCTTCCTTTTTGCTGCGGAACACATTTTTTAAACGGATCATTCTGTTTTTCCGCTTTGCCTTTTTCAGATCCTTGCATCTCAGATAAGCAGGCGCCATCATTACGTTCTGAAGCACCGTCTTGTTGTTAAACAGATTAAAATGCTGAAACACCATTCCCATATGACGGCGGTGCAGATTGATGTCCACTTTCATATCAGCTATATCTACGCCTTTAAAGATTATGCTTCCTGATGTAGGATCTTCCATACAGTTCAGACACCTGAGAAAGGTACTCTTTCCGGAACCGGAAGGGCCGAGCACCGCAACGATATCGCCTTTGTTGATGGTGATATTGATTCCTTTTAAGATCTCAAGGGCTCCAAAGCTTTTCCTAAGATTAATTACGTCTATCACTCTTCCTCAGGCTCCTTTCCAATAATCTGATAAGCAGGGTAATCAAAAATACGATAACTATATAAATCAAGGCCATCGCCAGATACGGAACCATGAACTCATAGTTGTTTGTACCGATATAGTTAAATGCCACATAGAGGTCCGCCGCTCCGACAAAGCTTACTACCGACGTCTCCTTGACCAGTGAAATAAACTCATTTCCCAGAGTAGGCAGAATATTTTTTACTGCCTGGGGGATCACGATCTTTGTCATACTTGCCCCGAAACTCAGGCCGACTGCCCGTCCGGCTTCCATCTGGCCGGGATCAACGGACTGGATGCCGCTTCGCATAATTTCTGATATGTAGGCCCCGCTGTTTAGTCCGAACACAAACATGGACACCTGTACTCCCGTCATATTCCATCCGATAATCGGAAGCAGTACATAATAGAATACAAGAAGCTGCACTACCATAGGTGTTCCTCTGAAAAGATTCACATATAAACTGCAGATGCTGTTCAGCACTCTCGGAAGCAGTTTGTATTTCGGAATAACTCTGAATGTCGCGATCAGCGTACCGATCAGTATCCCGATAATCAGACCGATCACCGCGATAAGAATCGTGTTTTTCAGTCCTTCCACTACTCTTACATAGCCGTTCTGTTCTATGAAGATCTCTAAAAATTTGTCTACCTTCTGACTAAAATTTCCCATTGTCTTCCCTTCTCAAAAGAAGGAAAATGCCTGCACCTGCGCCGGACGCTGTTGATGCCTGTATTTTCCTTCCCAACCTAAGTCCTGTGTATTTTACTGCATCTCGTTGATTGCTTCTGTGATTGCTTCTGCAGGAGCCGCATCAATAATCACATAGTCAATATTTCCGTTGAGCATATCCTGCACTGCAAGCGATCCGCTCTTATATGACTGGCATGTCGCTTTCAGTCCCGGGAATCCCAGATCTTCGCTGCCCTGCACATAGCTCTGTCCGGTTGTACCCTGCTGTACTCCGATCTTTACGGAAGAATCCAGTTCAGCCAGTGCGGCTGCGATAGAATCTGCATCTGTCATATCATCAAACTTTGTATCGCTGCTTGGTACAATCAGACGCTGAGATGCCTGATAGTAAGTGTCTGAGAATGTCACATACTCTTTTCTGTCCTCGCTGACAGTCAGACCTGCCATGGCGATGTCGCATTTCTGCTGTCCCACTGACAGACACACTGCGTCGAAATCCATATTCTGGATTACCAGTTCCTTATTCAGTTCCTTGGCAAGCAGGGATGCGATCTCCATATCAACTCCCACATAACTGTCGCCCTGCATATACTCGAACGGCTCAAACGCTGCGTTTGTCGCGACTACAAGCTGATCCTTGGACTCGTCCAGCACGGCGGATTCTACCGGTGTAGGCTCCCCGCCTCCGAAATATTTATCAAAAATCTCATCCAGGGTTCCGTCATCTTTAATCTTCTGAATAAACGCATTCACCTCGTCAAGAAGTTCCGGCTGTGATTTGTCTACGCCGAATGCATATTCTTCGCTGGTCAGATCTACATCAATTACCTTTGCCGTCTTTTTTCCGGCTCCTTTGTCATCTCCAGAGCTTCCGCAGCCTGCTGCCAGACCTGCGACGAGAGCCGCTGAGAGAACTACTGCTAAAAACTTCTTCATCATTATTTTATCCTCCATAATTTTTCGGGTTGCATAATCATACAGATTATCTTCATAATTCTAACACGTTTCTATCAAAAAACAAGCCCATTTCTCCAAAATGCACTATTTTTATACATTTATCCGGAAATCCCGCATGCGCCCCGTTCTGCTTTACCGTCAAAGCAGTGAAACAATTCCGAAATAGAGCAGCACTACAATGCCCAGCACAATTCTGTAATAGCCGAATACTTTAAAATCATTTCTCCTGATATAACCGAGCAGGAATTTAATCGCTACAATAGATACCACAAAGGAAACTGCCATTCCCAGTATCAGAAGCACTGCCTGCATAACCGTAAAATCGAATCCGAATTTAACCAGTTTGACGAGACTTGCTCCGAACATAACCGGAATTGCGAGGAAAAATGTATATTCTGCTGCCAGGCTCCGCGAAACGCCGATCATCAGCGCTCCTACAATAGTTGCGCCGGACCGGGATGTTCCCGGAATCAGTGCCAGCATCTGAAATACACCGATAATCAGGATCATGGGAACCGAGAGTTCAGACATCCTTGTTACTTTCGGTTTTCTACCTTTCTGATAATTTTCTACTACAATAAAAAGAATACCGTATACAATCAGAGTGATCGCCACTATGTACCAGTGATACAGCCATTTATCTATCAGATTATCAAAAAGCAGACCGACAATTCCCGCCGGGACGCAGCCGATCAGGACCTTAATCCATATCTGCCAGGTCATCATTTTCTGGTTGTCTGTTTTCTTTGGAGAAAACGGATTCAGTTTATGGAAATAAATCACAACTACCGCCAGAACCGCACCCAGCTGGATCACTACCTGGAACATTTCAAAAAAGGCATCTCCCTGGCTGAGTTTTAAAAGCTTCTCCAATATGATCAGGTGGCCGGTACTGCTGATCGGCAGCCACTCTGTAATTCCTTCCACAATACCGAAAATTATCACCTTTAATATGTCTAACATCTTTTCTTCCTCCTAATTAAAATACACAGAGCTGACTAGCTCAGAGCAAATTTTTCAATCGCTTTTGCCGCGCCTTCCTCTTCATTGCCGGATGTAATATAATCCGCAGCCTGTTTTACCTGCTCCTCTGCATTTTCCATGGCTACGCCAAAGCCGGCTTCTCTCATCATCGCCGTATCGTTATCTCCGTCTCCACAGGCCATAATTTCTTCCCTGCGTATTCCCAGATATTTCCCCAGGCTGACCAGTCCGGTGCCTTTGTTCACGCCCCGGGCATTTATCTCTATATTATATTTCAGAGAACCTACAAGCTCCAGACCTTCCACATCTTCCAGTTCTTCCCACGCCTTCGCCCGCTCATCCATATCGGCAAAAAGGGCCTGGGTTTTATCCATTCCTCTGTTTTCCTTCTCCACCAGAGCAAATATATCATCAACCGGAATCCTTGTCGTCCGTATGTATTCCCACATATTCGGATTTTTATGGTATTTTTCCACATGAAGCATCTTATCCGCCTGGGCATATCCCTGGCCGTCAAAATATACTTCCTGTAATGTATCATATTTTCCGCATATTTCCAATGCTTTCCTGGCCAGTTCCGGAGAAAGCAGTTTTTCTTCTATAACCCGGTTCTCATCACGGTCTATAATTCTGGCTCCATTGGAAGTAAGCGCATATCTCATCCCCGGAAAGTTTCTCAGTTCCTCCGGCACTCCCAGCCAGGGCCGTCCTGTCGCAACCAGAACAATGATTCCCTGCTCCACGGCTCTTCTGAGCACGTCTTTCGTATATGGAAGAAGTTCTTTTTTATCATTCAGCAGTGTGCCGTCAAGATCAAGCCCTATCATTTTTATCTTCCGCTTCACTTTTCCGTTCCTTTCTTTCTATTTCCCGCCGCCTGAAAATACAGCACCTGTCCGGAGGCACTGCGGCGTTTTTCCTTTAAATTTCCCGAACTCCAAAAAAAGTTTGTCTATATTTCCTAATTTTTTTCTTCCATTGTAACAGAGTTTGATTAATAACGCAATTTATAGTATAATAGATAACCGGCAACTGGTAATGTTACATTTTACCGGTGTCCCGGAAAAATGTAATCTGATAATTGCTATATGATGAAAGGATTTGAGATTATGGATATCAGTAAAAAACGATGGCTCCAAACAGGCTTAGCGCTGTTTTGTTCCGTCGCAGTCACGCTTTCCACTCTTCCCGCCCTGGCGGATGAAGATATCGAAAGCCTGGAGAACCAGACCTCGGCCCTTGAAGATGAACTTGCGGGTATTAATCAGGATATTCTCGATCTGAATGACGATATTTCCACCGCTGAAATGCAGATCGAAATACTCCAGGGTGAAATCGGACGTACCTCTGACGCTCTTGCTGAAGCCGAGGCAAATGAGCAGCAACAATACGAGGATATGAAAACCCGCATTAAGTATATGTATGAAAACGGCAATGCATCACTGCTCGAGATGCTTTTTTCCGCCGAAGACATGACAGATTTTCTTAACAAAGCGGATTTTATTGAACATCTCAGTGAATACGACAGAAATGCTCTGGATGAGCTTCAGAATGTTCACCAGGAAATTGCGGACGAGAAAACCGCTCTGGAAGAGCAGCAAAATTCTATGGTGGATCTGCAGGCTGAACTGGAAGATAAGAAAACAGAACTTCAGGCAAAAGCCAAAGAGACCTCCACAAATCTTGAAGAAGTAAATAAGAAACTTAAAAAGGCGAAAGAAGAAGAGGCGCGGCGTCTGGCCGCGGAAAAAGCAGCCCGTGAAGCTTCTGCTTCTGCTTCCGGTTCCTCCGGTTCGTCCGGTTCCTCCGCTTCCGGCGGCACTACAAACGCAGGCGCAATTGATGCTTCTGTAGATGAAGTTACTCTGATGGCGGCTCTCCTGGACTGTGAGGCGTACCATGAATACAACGCTATGCTTGCCGTTGCAACGGTAATCATGAACCGGGTGGAAGATCCGCGGTTCCCGAATACAATCCGGGGCGTCATCTATGCAAAAGGACAGTTTGAGCCTGTATGGACAGGACGTCTTGAGTCAGCACTCAACCGCGGTCCTACCAGCCTGGCGCTTGAAGTAACCCAGGATGCTGTTAACGGAAAAAGACTTTCTTCCGTTTCAGACTGCTACTTCTTCCTGTACGCGCCATATGCAAACAGAAACGGCATCGTCATCGGAGATAACGTGTTCTTCCGGAGCTGGTAGATTCGGATTTGCCAAAGAAAATCTCCGACAGCAAAAAGAAAAGCAGAGGAGTTTTTATAAGACGGATTCAGAAGAAGGGAAGAGGGAATTCTGATTCCGTTCCATGAGTTAAGAAAAATAAACGGAACCTGAGAATC
>USFD01000134.1 GCA_900553885.1 uncultured Ruminococcus sp. | reverse complement strand
CCTGTATCATCCGCGCCCATGTGATGAGCGAGGCAGAGGAGAAGGAACTGGCTGAGGCAAAGAAGCTGGAAGAGAAAAAAGCTGCTGAAGCGAAAAAGGCAGAAGAAGCGAAGAAAGCCGAAGAGGCCAGAAAGGCCGCTGCAGCAGAAGCTGCGAAAAAGGCTGCTGCTGCACCGAAGGCGGAAGCTGTAAAGACTGCTGCGCCGGCTCCGAAAACAACTGTTTCTGAGAAGCCGGCACCGAAGCGAGAGGCCGCAAAGACTGCTTTGGAATCTGCAAAAGAGCTTTCTGTGGAAGAAGCTCCGAAAAAAGCAGTCAAGATTAACGAAGAGGCAGTGAAAAAAGCTGCGAAAGAATTCCTGAATCAGGTATTTGGTGCTATGGGCATGCAGGTTTCTATTGAGACGGCTTATAATGCCAGTGACAGGGAACTTCTGGTTTCCATGGAAGGTGACGACATGGGAATCCTTATCGGAAAGCGTGGTCAGACTCTGGATTCCTTACAGTATCTGGTAAGCCTTGTGGTAAACAAGGAAACGGAAGGTTACTTAAGAGTCAAGCTTGATACCGAGAATTACCGTGAGAGAAGAAAAGAAACGCTGGAGACTCTGGCAAAGAACATTTCCTATAAGGTAAAACGGACCAAGCATCCGGTATCCTTAGAGCCGATGAATCCGTATGAGAGACGCATCATCCACTCTGCGCTTCAGAATGACAAATATGTTACGACCAGGAGTGAGGGGGAAGATCCGTTCCGTCATGTTGTAATTTCTTTAAAGAAAGAAGTCCCAGCAGGCGGAAGAAAGGAGCGTTACGGTTCCCGCCGCGATAATCGCGGAAGAAACAGAAACGCCGAAAACAGAGGACCGAAATCAGAGGCTGTTGCTGAGAAGAAGGAAGCAGCAGCACAGAATGAGGCATAAAGATGTTGGAAATTTCTGACAGGTAAAAGCATGTCAGACAATTGTGTGAGTACAATACAGAAATAGCAGGCGGGTGTCTGGTAGTGGTTTGACCACCACCTGGCATCCGCTTTTGCTTCTTTTCGTTAAAGTTTATGGATAGACTGGCCAAAGCTGGTCGAGTCGGAGGAAAATATGCTGAAAGACAGAAGTTCAGATACCATTGCGGCGATCGCAACTGCTATGAGCAGTTCCGGAATCGGAATCATCCGGGTGAGCGGAGAACAGGCAGTTTCTATTGTGAACCGGATTTTTATAAGCAGAAAAGATAATTTTGATTTGAATACAGCACCGTCCCATCATATTTATTATGGAATGATCCAGGATGGGGAAGAAGTGCTGGATGAGGTGCTGGTGATGCTGATGCGGGGGCCGCACAGTTACACAGCGGAAGACATTGTGGAGATTGACTGCCATGGTGGTGTCCTGGTGATGAAAAAAATACTGGAGACAGTAATCAAATATGGAGCCCGTCCGGCAGAGCCGGGAGAATTTACAAAACGGGCATTTTTAAACGGACGGATCGATCTGTCACAGGCAGAGGCTGTGATGGATGTGATTCATTCAAAAAATGACTATGCCATGAAAAGCTCAGTCAGTCAGCTGAAGGGATCCCTTTCCAGAAAAATCCGGAAGCTGAGAGAGGATATTCTGTATCAGATTGCATTTATTGAATCTGCCCTGGATGATCCGGAGCATATTTCTCTGGAAGGCTATGAGGATGAGCTGATGGAGAAGCTGAATCCTATGATCGATCAGATGGAATCTATGGTTCGCTCTGCTGACAATGGAAAAATTGTCACAGAAGGGATCAAAACGGTAATTCTCGGAAAACCCAATGCGGGGAAATCTTCTCTGATGAATGTTCTGGTGGGAGAAGAGAGGGCGATTGTAACGGATATTGCCGGAACAACCCGCGACATTCTGGAGGAGCAGATTCGGCTTCACGGAATTACTCTGAATGTGATCGATACGGCAGGAATTCGGGAAACAGAGGATATTGTAGAGCAGATTGGAGTATCCAGAGCAAGACAGATGGCGGATCAGGCAGACTTGATTATTTATGTGGTGGACGGCTCCAGACCCTTAGATGAAAATGATGATTTGATTATGAATCTGATCCGGGACAGAAAAGCAGTGGTTCTTCTGAATAAAACAGATTTGAAGACTGTGATTTCCGAGAAGGAGCTGTCAGAAAAAACGGGGCTGGATGTGGTTGCCGTGTCAGCCAGAGAGGAAACAGGGATCGATCAGCTGGAAAATAAAATAAAAGAGATGTTTTATGAAGGGGATCTGAAGTTTAATGACGAGGTGATGATTACCAATGTGCGTCATAAAACAGCCCTGTCAGGCGCTTTGGAGAGTCTGAAAATGGTAAAGCAGAGCATAGAAAATCAGATGCCGGAGGATTTTCTCACCATTGATTTGATGGATGCCTATGAGAAGCTGGGCACAATTATCGGAGAAGCGGTGGAGGACGATCTGGTGAATGAGATTTTCAGCCGGTTCTGCACGGGAAAATAAATGGAAAAGAGGTTGTTGGTCATGCCGAATGTGGAAGAGACTTATGATATTGTGGTGGTAGGCGCAGGCCATGCGGGCTGTGAGGCGGCTCTGGCCTGTGCCAGATTGGGGCTGGAAACCATCATGTTTACGGTCAGCGTAGACAGTATTGCGCTGATGCCCTGCAATCCCAATATTGGCGGAAGCTCAAAGGGACATCTGGTGAGGGAGCTGGATGCCCTTGGGGGTGAAATGGGAAAAAATATTGATAAAACATTTATTCAGTCAAAAATGTTAAACCAGTCTAAGGGGCCGGCGGTTCATTCTCTCCGTGCTCAGGCGGACAAGCAGGAATATACCCGCCAGATGCGCTGTACTCTGGAAAATACGGATCACCTGACAATCCGTCAGGCTGAGGTTACAGAAATTGTGGCAGAGGATGGGCAAATTAAGGGGGTAAAAACCTTTTCCGGGGCTGTTTACCACGCTAAGGCTGTGATTCTGGCTACAGGAACTTATTTGAAGGCCAGATGCATTTATGGCGATGTAAGCATGTATACAGGGCCGAATGGCCTTCAGGCTGCCAATTATTTGACAGAGTCCCTAGTGAAAAACGGGATTGAAATGTACCGTTTTAAAACAGGAACTCCGGCTCGTGTGGATCGGCGCAGCATTGATTTTTCAAAAATGGAAGAGCAGTTTGGAGATGAGCGGGTGGTTCCGTTTTCGTTTTCAACGGATCCAGAGTCTGTTCAAAAGGATCAGGTTTCCTGCTGGCTGACCTACACCAATGAGGAAACTCACCAGATTATTCGTGCCAATCTGGATCGCTCTCCTCTGTTTTCCGGTGCGATTGAGGGAACCGGCCCCCGGTACTGTCCGTCTATTGAAGATAAGGTTGTGAAGTTTCCGGATAAAAACCGGCATCAGGTCTTTGTAGAGCCGGAGGGTTTGTATACCAATGAAATGTATCTGGGGGGAATGTCCAGTTCTCTTCCGGAGGATGTTCAGTATGCTATGTACCGGACAGTTCCCGGGCTGGAGAATGTAAAGATTGTCCGCAATGCCTATGCCATTGAGTATGACTGCATTAATTCCAGACAGCTGAAGCCTACCCTGGAGTTTAAGGCGATTCAGGGGCTGTTCAGCGGCGGTCAGTTTAACGGAAGCTCCGGTTATGAGGAAGCGGCGGTACAGGGCTTTATGGCGGGTGTCAATGCGGCGCGCGAAGTGCTGGGAAAAGAACCGATCATCCTCGACCGTTCCCAGGCGTATATCGGTGTCTTGATCGACGATCTGGTTACCAAAGAAAACCATGAACCGTACCGGATGATGACGTCGCGTGCGGAATACCGCCTGCTTTTGCGTCAGGACAACGCGGATCTGCGTCTTTCCCCGATCGGGCATGAGATTGGACTGGTCAGTGATGCGATGTATGAGCGTGTCCTCTGGAAAGAAAAAATGATCGAGGAAGAGGCAAAGCGTCTGGAGAAGATCAACATTGGCGCTGGAAAAGAAGTGCAGGAATTTTTAGAGCGCCACGGAAGCACCCCGCTCAAGACCGCGGCAACGCTGGCAGAGCTGGTACGCCGTCCGGAGTTAAGCTATGAAGCACTGGCAGAGCTGGATCCGAACCGTCCGGAACTTCCGGAAGATGTGATCGAGCAGATCAACATCAACATCAAGTATGACGGCTATATCCGCCGCCAGCTGCAGCAGGTTGCACAGTTCAAGAAGATGGAGAGCCGGAAGCTGGATGAAAACTTCGACTATTCCACAGTCGGAAGCCTGCGCCGTGAGGCAGTACAGAAATTAAATCTCTATAAACCGGCAAATATCGGTCAGGCATCCCGAATCGCGGGCGTGTCACCGGCGGATATTTCGGTGCTGCTGGTACACTTAGAGCAGAGCCGCCATGCGGGACATGGGGAAGAGAAGAAAGAACTGTAAATATAGAAACGAGCGGATTCAGAGTTACTGTACACGGGTAGGCACTTTTGGAACCGAAAGTGCCGTAAGAAAACCTGGTGGCAGGAGGAATTTGCCGTATTTAAATGCGAAGCCACGGCAAATTCCGTTACTGGGCACGTATGCGTGAACAGTAACGAGTCAGAGACTGCATGGAAACAGGTAAACGCATTGCAGCAACTCAAAATGTAAGATAGATAAGAACCTGAGAAAAAATAGAACATATCATAAAGGATATATTTATGGCAGAAGAAAATAAAGTAGAAAGCGGTGTGGTTCTGCCTCCGGCAGACTTTACCGAGCAGCTTCAGAAAGAAGCGCAGGAGATGGGCGTCGCGTTAAATGAACACCAGATCAAGCAGTTCTACGATTACTATGAACTGTTGATTCATTGGAATACGATGGTGAATCTGACAGCGATCACGGAACAGAAGGAAGTTGTGACCAAACATTTTTCGGATAGTCTGGCACTTGTGAAAGCGGTGCCGGATCTGGCAGAGAAAGAGTATACGTTGATCGATGTTGGAACGGGAGCTGGATTTCCGGGTATTCCGTTAAAGATTGCATTTCCAAATTTAAAGGTCACGCTTCTCGATTCTTTAAATAAGCGGATCAACTTTCTGAACGAGGTAATTCAGGCATTGGAACTGGAAAAAATTCAGGCGGTTCACGGACGGGCGGAGGATGCGGCACATGATAATGTTTCACGTGAAACATTTGATTTCTGCGTTTCACGCGCGGTGGCAAATCTGTCCACGCTGTCGGAATACTGCCTGCCATTTGTCAAGGTGGGAGGCTGGTTTGTACCGTACAAATCAGGCAAACTGGAGGAAGAGATGAAGACGGGAAAAGGTGCGATCCGCAAGCTGGGCGGCGAGCTGGAGGATGTGATTTCCTTCCACCTTGCCAATGAGGATGAGCGTAACCTGGTCCGGATTCATAAGACAGATAGGACGGGAAAGAAGTATCCGAGAAAAGCGGGAACGCCGTCGCGGGAGCCGCTGAAATAAAGCAATCAAAAGATGGATAGAGAAAGACTGTATATGGAACACGTAGAGTATGCAGTCTTTCTTTTTTATATAGGCGGGGTTTAAACAAAAATGTATGACTGAATATTTGTCCTGGAAGATTGTGTTCCAGAAGCCGTATCAGGCATATGACAGAGGAAATCTGGAGAACCAGGTAGAGGCGATGGCAGAGCTGGAAATAATAGGGAAAATTTATAAAATTTGAGTTTTCGTTACAGAATATAGTTTTTTTGTGCGAAAGCCGAGGAGATCGAGTGGGAATAATGTAGAATAAAGAGGAGCATTCCGGGGGTTTTGTTTGTATATAGATAGTGTGGCGGGACCTGGATGAAACATTAGGACCGTTCCTATCAAGAAGAAACAAACAAGGCGCACGGAAGGATGACGCTGTGAATATGAAAGATACTGGAAAAATGGTATCTGCATCATGGCATGAGTATGAAAAAGCAATTTTTATGGAGATGTGGGAAAGAGAGAGTAGCTGTTCACGGGTAGGCACTTTTGGAACCGAAAGTGCCGTAAGAAAACGCGGTGGCAGCAGG
>USFD01000133.1 GCA_900553885.1 uncultured Ruminococcus sp. | reverse complement strand
ATTTACGGAGAGCTGATCAATACTTACGGCTACAATGTGCCGGACGGGGCAAAAACACTGGAAGCGCTGAATTATTACACAAATGAAACAATCACAATTCCCCTGGATCCCACAAAGACACCTCAGGAGAACGCCCAGCGGTACTTTGCCAGATACAACAAACAGAAACGGACTTTCGAGGCACTCTCCGAACTTTCCCGGGAGACAAAGGATGATATTACTTACCTGGAGTCCGTACAGACTTCCCTTGATATTGCCCTGACAGAAGATGACCTGTCTCAGATCAAGGAAGAACTGGCCTCTGCCGGTTATATCCGGCAGAGATCCGGCAAAAAGAAAAAGCAGACAAAAAGCGAGCCGCTCCACTATATTTCCAGTGACGGATTTCACATTTATGTCGGGAAAAATAATCTCCAGAATGACGAGCTCACTTTCCACTTTGCTTCCGGAAACGACTGGTGGTTCCACGCGAAAAAGGCACCCGGATCCCATGTAATCGTAAAATCCGGCGGAGCGGAACTTCCGGATTCTACCTTTGAAGAGGCCGGAAGGCTTGCCGCCCACTATTCCAGCCAGCGCGGAAGTGAAAAAGTAGAAATTGACTATGTAGAAAAGAAACATGTAAAAAAACCAAACGGAGGGAAACCCGGCTTTGTAGTATACTACACAAATTATTCCCTTGTTATTGACAGCAATATCTCCGGGATCCGCCTGGCTGAACCTGCCCGGGAATAAATTTCCGGATCCGGAATCAGCCCGGAACAATCTGCAGAAAAAAGACGTGTGTACAGGAAATTCCTGAAACACACGTCTTTTTTATACAATATCCGCCATTTTACCGGGTTCCCAGAAGATAATCCACAAACTGCTGCGCGGTTCTTCCGGACAGGCCGCCATGGGCCAGCTCCCACTTGTTGGCCTCTAAAAGCAGTTCTTCCTCCGGCATATCTATGCCGCCCTTTCTGGCCAGAACCCGTACGATCTCCTGGAATTCTTTCTTATCCGGCGATCCGAAATAAATCGTCACACCGAAACGTGCCACCAGGGAAAGTTTCTCCTGCACCGTATCATTGGTATGAAGCTCCTCGTCCCGGTCGGCTTTATCGCGGAAAGTCTCCCGGATCAGATGCCTCCGGTTTGATGTGGCATAGATCAGCACATTTTCCGGCTTCCGCTCCAGTCCTCCTTCAATTACGGCTTTCAGATATTTATATTCGATTTCAAACTCTTCAAAGGAAAGGTCGTCCATGTAAATAATAAATTTATAATTCCGGTTTTTAATCTGGGCAATCACATCATTGAGGTCTTTGAACTGATGCTTGTACACTTCAATCATACGGAGTCCCTGATCATAATACTGATTCAGAATCGCTTTGATAGAAGAAGATTTTCCTGTCCCCGCGTCTCCGAATAACAGACAGTTATTTGCCCTTTTTCCCATCACGAAAGCTTCTGTATTATCAATCAGTTTTTTCTTGGCAATCTCATACCCTACCAGGTCATCCAGATGAACATGGGCAATATTGGTAATAGGAACAATCTGCACTCCGTCATTCTCCGGATGCTCTACCCGGAAAGCTTTGTGAAGCCCCAGTTTTCCCACGCCAAATTCCTTATAAAACTGTGTCAGCTTATCCTTGAAATCATCCACATCCTCTGCCGCCGCAAGGGCCCGTGCAAGATCGCAGATCCGGTCCCGTATTCTCCGGTTAAACACCTTTCCCCCGCCTTTTACATTCTGATAGTCCATAAGCAGATTCAGGCAGCCGGCATCCAGACTTTTCTCCATATTCCGGAAGTCATAGTCAAACAATTCCTTGAATATGACAAAATCATGCTGGGCGATCTCATTAATAGTCCCGTCCACCGGTCCTACAATTTCACAGGATGTGCTGTATGCGTTTTCATCGCTTGCGAGCAGATAAGTAAGATAGCTGTGCCAGAGATTTCCCTCAAATCCATGGCTGACAGAAAGTTCAAGAAGGCGGTTGACACACTCAAAAAGCAGGCTTCTCAAATCTTCTTTGTTGTAATACTCATTTTCATAGTTTTCCATAAGGAACGTCATGTCTTTCAGTATTTTCCCGAATTCCATATTCTTATATAACATCAGTTCATTCGTACGCATTATTCTTCCTCCGGTTTTCTTTCACTTTTTCTGAATGCCATTTAATAATTTCCGAGGATTTTCAGATTTCTTGCCTCTTCTCTTAAGCCCCGGATTGCATTTTTCACGGCTCCATCCTCCATATTGCCCTCAAAATCCACGAAGAAACAGTATTCCCACTGTTTTCCCTTTATGGGACGGGATTCAATCTTAGTCATATTCAGGTCGTTATAAATAAAATGAGAAAGGATTCCGTACAGGGATCCGCTCTGATGAGGCAGTTCAAACCGGATACTGATTTTGGAAGCATTCTTCAGATATATTTTCTGGTTTGTCACCACGATAAAACGGGTACAGTTATCCGGATCATCATTGATTTCCTCCACAAGAACCGACAGACCATGTACCTTTGCCGCATAGGCGCTGCACACTGCGCCCTGGGTAATATCCTGATCATTTAACACTTTCTTTGCCGCAATGGCCGTGTTGACCACACTGATCTTCTGCCAGTCGGAATGATCCTCCAGGAACCGGGACGTCTGCATCAGCGCTTCCGCCTTGGAATACACCCGGCGTATGTCAGACAGTTTTGCGCCCGGCAGTCCGCTTAACGTATGTACAACCGGCAGTATCGTCTCCGCCACAATATAATTTTCAAATTCATCCAGAAGATCATACATCTCATTGACAGGACCTGCGGAAGAATTTTCAATCGGAAGAACCGCATAATCTGCCGAGCCCTCCTCAATTGCCTCCATTGCTTCCCGGAAAGTTCTCACGTGAAAGCTGTTGACATCCGGCCCGAAAAACTGCTGCATAGCAGCCTGGCTGTAGGCGCCTTCCGTCCCCTGAAACACAACTCTTGCATTCTCTTTATCCAGACTGTCCACCGGAATAAAGGGCAGTCTTCCCAGCGCCCCCGCTGACGCAAGCTGCCGGTACTGAAGTTTCCGGCTCATTGACATGAGCTGCTGGTACAGTTCCTGAATTCCCTTGCGGTTAAACTCTCCTTTTACCTTGGAAGCTACATCCGCAAGTTTTTCCTTCTCTCTCTGCCTGTCAAATACTTTTTTCCCTGCTTTGATTTTATATTCTCCGACCTGTGCGCAGATCTCCATTCTTTTTTCGTAGAGTTCTGCAATTTTATCATCAATCTGGTCGAGCTGTTCTCTTAATTCCGCCAGTTCTGCCATTTTCTTTCTTCTCCTTTGCACAAACTAATGTATAGTATAGCATAAAATCAGGCAATCTGATACATACTTTTCTTATGATGAAAAACAAATTTATCTTATGCGGCACCCTGGGCTGGTGCATGGAAATTATATTTACGGGACTCGGCTCCCTGAAAAACAAAGAGCATTCTCTGACTGCCCATACTTCAATCTGGATGTTTCCCATCTATGGAATGGCCTGTTTTCTCAGTCCTGTATGCCGGATTCTGAAAGGGAAAAATATTTTCGTCCGGGGGAGTGTATACACCTGCTGTATCTTTGCGGGCGAATATCTGACCGGAAGTCTGCTGAAGCGCCACGATGCATGTCCCTGGGATTACAGCGCCGCTCCCTGCAATGTCCGGGGACTGATCCGTCTGGACTATGCGCCTTACTGGTTCGGAGCGGGACTGTTATTTGAAAAACTGCTTACATTCCCTTTGAAAGCCGGCAGAAAGTAAACCTCCGGCTGATTCGAAAAATTAGTCAGTTGGTGTTGAAAATACCTCCGATTTAGTATATGATTAGATGGAATATAAGGCAGGTCCTTTCCGGGACCTGCCTGTCTGAAGAAAAGGGAGGTACGCACATGACTGTTACTGAATGCATTGAAACCCGCAGAAGTATCCGCAGATACAGGCCCGACCCGATAGATCATTCTCTTCTGGAATCTATTGTCGCGCTGGCCTCTTATTCCCCTTCCTGGAAAAACACACAGATCACCCGTTATACTGCAATCGAAGATCCTTCACTTCTTAAGGAAATTGCGGACCGTTATACCCCTGAATACAATGCAAATATTATCCGCCAGGCTCCTGTGCTGATGGCCGTCACTTTTATAAAAGGAAGATGCGGCTTTGAGCGGGATGGCTCCTTTTCCACAAAAAAAGAAGACCGCTGGCAGATGTTTGACGTAGGTGCATCCTGCCAGACCTTCTGTCTTGCTGCAAAAGACAAAGGTCTTGGTACGGTAATCATGGGTATTTTTGACGAGGACGGAATTTCAGATCTGTTACATATTCCAAAGGAGCAGGAACTTGGCGCACTGATCGCCATCGGATACCCGGATATTGATCCGGACGCCCCAAAGAGAAAAAGCGTAGAAGAATTACTTCAGTACAGATAAAACAAATCAGCGCTAAATGCGCTTATTCAAGGAGGTTATTATGAGACATTTGATGAGCCCGCTGGATTTTTCAGTGGAAGAGCTTGAAAAACTTCTGGATCTTGCCCAGGATATTGAGGCAAACCGGGAAAAGTATGCACACGCCTGCGAGGGAAAGAAACTGGCTACTTTATTTTATGAGCCAAGCACCCGTACCCGTTTAAGCCACGAGGCTGCTATGCTGAACCTGGGCGGAAGCGTCCTCGGTTTTTCCTCTGCAGACTCCAGTTCTGCTTCAAAGGGAGAAAGCGTATCTGACACAATCCGGACTGTCTCCTGCTATGCAGATATCTGCGCTATGAGACATCCCAAGGAAGGTGCTCCTATGGTTGCCTGCCAGCACTCTTCTATTCCGGTTATTAATGCCGGAGACGGCGGACATCAGCATCCGACCCAGACACTGACTGACCTTCTCACAATCCGAAGCCTGAAAGGCCGTCTGAATAATATGACCATCGGGCTGTGCGGAGACCTGAAATTCGGACGTACCGTACATTCTCTGATCAATGCACTCGTGCGTTATGAGGGCATCCGGTTTGTTCTGATTTCCCCGGAAGAGCTGAGACTTCCGGAATATATCCGTCATGATGTTCTGGATAAAAATCAGATTCCTTATGAGGAAGTTGTCCGTCTGGAAGACGCAATGCCCTCTCTGGACATTCTGTATATGACAAGGGTCCAGAAAGAACGTTTCTTTAACGAAGAAGATTATGTCCGCATGAAAGATTTCTACATTCTGGACAAAGAGAAAATGAAACTGGCTCCGGAAGATATGTATGTTCTTCATCCGCTTCCCAGAGTAAACGAAATCTCCGTTGAAGTGGACAGCGATCCCCGCGCCGCATACTTCCGCCAGGTACAGTACGGCGTTTATGTGCGCATGGCGCTGATTCTTACACTGCTGGATATACATGTAGATTAAGGAAAAGAAAAGGAGTAAAAAATGGTTGAAAATACATTGAACGTAGGACGCATCTCCGAGGGCTTTGTTCTGGATCACATTGAAGCCGGAAAGAGCATGGACATCTATAAATACCTTCATCTTGATAAGCTGGACTGCTGCGTAGCTATTATCAAAAATGCGCGGAGCAGCAAAATGGGAAAAAAAGATATTATCAAAATCGAATGTCCCATCGACTTTATGGATCTTGATATCCTTGGTTTTATTGATCACAACATCACAATCAATATTATCGAAAACGAGGAGATCGTAGAGAAAAAAGAGCTGAAACTTCCAAAAGAAATCAAAAATGTCATCCGGTGCAAAAATCCCAGATGTATCACATCCATCGAGCAGGAGCTGGATCATATCTTCGTCCTGACAGATGAGGAAAATCAGGTATACCGGTGCAAATACTGCGAGGAGAAATACCGGAGAAGAAGATAGATTCGGATTTGCCAAAATGAACTTAGATTCAGAAATACCGGAAATCTTCAGAATTCCTGGATAGAATGGGACGGAGATATGGAATATGGGATCCTTATTCCGTTCCGGAATCTGAGAAAAATAAAGGATCTGAAATCTGAT
>USFD01000132.1 GCA_900553885.1 uncultured Ruminococcus sp. | reverse complement strand
ACTTGCCAGCGTCGTCACGGGAGAAGCCGTATGTCATCTGTGTCAGGTCGTTTGTACCGAAGCAGAAGAACTCAGCCTCTTTTGCGATCTCATCAGCTGTTACGCATGCTCTCGGGATCTCGATCATTGTACCAACCTCGTACTTCAGATCAACGCCTGCTGCTGCGATCTCAGCGTCTGCAGTCTCAACTACTGCCTTCTTAACATACTTTAACTCTTTTACGTCGCCTACAAGCGGAATCATGATCTCCGGCTTAACGGTCCAGTCAGCGTGTGCCTTCTGTACGTTGATAGCTGCGCGGATAACAGCCTTTGTCTGCATCTTTGCAATCTCCGGATATGTCACTGCCAGACGGCATCCGCGGTGACCCATCATTGGGTTGAACTCATGTAAGGAGTCGATGATTGTCTTAATCTGCTCAACTGTCTTGCCCTGAGCGTCAGCCAGTTTCTTGATGTCCTCTTCCTCTGTCGGAACGAACTCGTGAAGCGGCGGATCAAGGAAACGGATTGTAACCGGGTTGCCCTCGAGAGCCTCATACAGAGCCTCGAAGTCTCCCTGCTGGTACGGAAGAACTTTCTCAAGAGCTTTCTCTCTCTCTTCCTCTGTCTCAGCACAGATCATCTCACGGAATGCGTCGATTCTTCCCTCGCCGAAGAACATATGCTCTGTACGGCAAAGTCCGATACCCTCAGCGCCAAGCTCAACAGCTTTCTTAGCGTCAGCCGGTGTATCAGCATTTGTACGAACCTTCATTGTTCTGTACTTGTCAGCCCAGTCCATGATACGTCCGAACTCACCTGCGATCGTAGCGTCTACTGTCGGGATGATTCCGTCGTAGATGTTACCTGTTGTACCATCGATAGAGATTGCATCTCCCTCGTGGAACTCTTTTCCGCCAAGTGTGAATTTCTTATTTGCCTCGTCCATAACGATGTCGCCGCATCCGGATACACAGCACTCGCCCATACCACGGGCAACAACGGCTGCGTGAGATGTCATACCACCGCGAACTGTCAGGATACCCTGAGCAGATTTCATACCTGTGATATCTTCCGGTGATGTCTCAAGACGAACAAGGATAACCTTCTCGCCTCTCTCTGCCCACTCTACAGCATCGTCAGCTGTGAAGACAACTTTACCGCAGGCAGCTCCCGGTGAAGCGCCGAGACCTTTGCCCATCGGTGTAGCAGCTTTCAGCGCAGCAGCGTCGAACTGCGGATGAAGCAGTGTATCAAGGTTACGCGGATCGATCATAGCTACAGCTTCTTCCTCTGTTCTCATGCCCTCGTCAACAAGGTCGCATGCGATCTTCAGAGCAGCCTGGGCTGTTCTCTTACCGTTACGTGTCTGAAGCATGTACAGTTTACCGTGCTCTACAGTAAACTCCATATCCTGCATATCTCTGTAGTGTGTCTCCAGAGTATGGCATACTTCGTTGAACTGTTTGAATGCTTCCGGGAATTTCTCTTCCATCTCGGAAATGTGCATCGGTGTACGAACGCCGGCAACAACGTCCTCGCCCTGTGCGTTTGTAAGGAACTCACCGAACAGTCCTTTTGCTCCTGTAGCCGGGTCACGTGTGAATGCAACACCTGTTCCACAGTCGTCTCCCATGTTACCGAATGCCATCATCTGTACGTTGACAGCTGTTCCCCATGAATACGGGATGTCGTTGTCACGGCGGTAAACGTTTGCTCTCGGGTTGTCCCATGAACGGAATACAGCCTTAACAGCGCCTACCAGCTGCTCTTTTGCATCTGACGGGAAGTCTTCGCCGATCTTCTCTTTGTACTCAGCTTTGAACTGTCCTGCAAGAGTCTTCAGATCGTTAGCGTCAAGTTCAACGTCCTGTTTAACGCCTTTCTCTTCTTTCATCTTGTCGATGAGCTCTTCGAAGTATTTCTTACCTACTTCCATAACTACGTCGGAATACATCTGAATGAATCTTCTGTAGCAGTCCCAAGCCCAGCGCTCGTTGCCTGAAGCTTTTGCAAGAGCCTCAACAACTTCTTCGTTCAGACCAAGGTTCAGGATTGTATCCATCATACCAGGCATGGAAGCTCTTGCTCCGGAACGTACGGAAACGAGAAGCGGATTCTCTTTGTCTCCGAATTTCTTTCCTGTGATCTCCTCGAGCTTTGTCATAGCCGTCATGATCTGATCCATGATCTCGTCATTAATCTGTCTTCCATCCTCATAATACTGAGTACAAGCCTCTGTTGTAACTGTGAATCCCTGCGGAACCGGGAGTCCAAGGCCTGTCATCTCTGCAAGGTTGGCACCTTTTCCACCAAGAAGGTTTCTCATTGTTGCGTTACCTTCTGTGAACATATAAACCCATTTTGTTGCCATGTTCCAATGACCTCCTAAAAAAATTTGCAAATATTTATGCAATAATTCGCATATAATATTTTAATGGTTTTGTGTCCTTGCGTCAAGCGTTATGTAGGGAAAGATACGCAATCTTTATGCCTTTTATCCCGCGGCTCCTCAAAACTTTTCCTGATTTCCTACGAAATATCTATACTTTTGCGGTAATCCGACGGAGACACATGATACTCCTTTTTAAAAACCCGGCTGAAATGCTCCGGGGACCCGTATCCGATAATCCCGCAGATCTGACGGATCGGAATATTGGTGGATTCCAGCAGTTCTTTTCCGCGCGTCATTTTACATTCCTGTACATTTCTGGAAAATGTCTTCCCTGACTGCCTGTGGATCAGCCTGCTCAGAAAAGACTCGCTGTAATGAAATGCATCCGCCAGAGTTTTATTCTTTTCACAGACAGATCATAATCCAACGCTTTACAAGCAGCTAGAAGGGGCCTCCCGGAATCCGGGAGGCCCCTTCTCTATATCCGCCCCTCTGCTGAAGCAAAGGATTCCATCGGTCCGGGACAACTTACAGATTTACATCCTGAGAAATGCCCGGTATCCCTTCACTGCCTCGTACACATCCGCCTTACTGGACACTTCATAAGGAGCGTGCATGTTCAGCACTGCCACGCCGCTGTCAATGACTTCCATTCCGTAATTTGCCATAATGTAGGCGATGGTTCCGCCGCCGCCCAGATCCACACGGCCCAGTTCCGCAAACTGGTAGGCCACGTCCGCATCATCCATTACCTTGCGAAGAGCCGCGATATACTCTGCATTGGCGTCATTGGAGCCGGATTTGCCCCGGCTTCCCGTAAATTTATTAAATGTAATGCCATTTGCGAAAAATGCGGCGCTGCGTTTTTCAAATGCTTCTGCATACATAGGATCATAAGCTGCGCTTACATCAGAAGAAAGCATTCTGGAATTTGTCAGCGCCCGGCGGACTTTAAGCTCTGATTCTCCTTCTGTCAGAGCAATCAGTTCCGCAACTGTATTTTCAAAGAATCTGGAGTGCATTCCGGTAGCGCCCACACTGCCGATCTCTTCTTTATCCACCAGCAGACAACAGCCTGTTTTCCTGGCATCTGTCACATCCAGCATAGCAAAAAGCGAGGTAAATGCACACACTCTGTCGTCCTGCCCGTAAGAGAGGATCATACTTCTGTCCAGACCGCAGTCTCTGGCTTTGCCTGCAGGCACAATCTCCAGTTCGGCAGAGGTAAAGTCGTCCTCATCCATATCGTATTTTTCCTTCAGAAGCCGCAGCACATTTGCTTTAATCTGACCGCCCTTTTCTGCGGCGCTCTCCTTTTCATCCGTCCGATCTGCATCTGCTCCCTGAAGTTCCTGAAGCACGCTCTCTGCCGGCCGGTTTCCGATCAGAAGATCCAGTTTTTCTCCTTCGATTACTTTAGAAGCCTTTTTCTCCATCTGTTCCTGCGCCAGATGAACGAGGAGATCTGTAATTACAAATACCGGATCCCCCTCTTCTTCTCCAATGCTTACTTTTGTAACAGTGCCGTCTTTTCTGACAACGACACCATGAAGAGCAAGCGGCTGAGCCACCCACTGATATTTCTTGATACCGCCGTAATAATGGGTGTCAAGATAAGCCAGGCCTTCGTTTTCATAGAGCGGATTCTGCTTCACGTCAATCCGCGGTGAATCGATGTGTGCGCCGAGAATATTCATTCCGGCAGAAACCGGTTCTTCGCCGATCCGGAAAAGAGCCAGCATCTTGGACATGCAGACGGCATAAACTTTGTCTCCCGTTTTCAGCGTCTCTCCCTTTGCCATTATCTCTTTCAGATCCCGGTATCCCGCCTCCTGCGCCATACGGATACTGAGTTCAACACATTCCCGCTCTGTCTTTCCCTCATTTAAACAGGATTTGTATTTTTCACTAATATGATCAAGTTCTGTTATCTGTTCCGGAGTATATGTGCTCCATATATTTTTTCTTTCCATATAAAAGTCACCTTTCTTTCCGGCCTTTACCGGCCGCCTTCAATTATACATCTTTTCTCGTTATGTTACAATAATCCGCCCTTTGCTTTTCACATTCCCGCCTGCAGCCTCCGGCAGTCAGTAACTATTATCCTGCTTTTTTGTTTTCGTATACTCTGTATTCTGTAAAATTGTGCCATTTGACACAAAACCCAAAATTTCTTTTGCCTTTCTGACAATATATGTTATACTTGTCACGGTATAAACGCCCTGCTCTGCATTTGTTTTATCAGTCCTATTATCAGAGGCGGTTATGCTTTTATAGTAAAGGGGTAATAGCAATCATGAGAGTAAAGAAAATCTACGCCTTATCGGCGGCATTGTTTCTGGGCCTTAGTCTGCCCTCTGCTGCGGTGCGGGCAGAAGAACCGGAAGAACAGACAGACAGCGCAGCGGATCAGGCAGACGGACACGAATGGGTACAGGATAAAATCATCACAGAACCTTCGTATGATCATGCCGGCAGAGAAATCCGCATCTGCACAATCTGCGGAAAAGAAGAGGAAGCAGACATTCCTCCGCTGATTCCGGTTAAGAAAATCACACTTTCCCAGAATACACTTTCCATTTCCACATTAAATACGCCATATAAACTGAACCTGTCTGTAAACGAAGATGCAGCGGAACAGGAACTGATCTGGGAGTCGGATCATCCCGAAATCGTTTCAGCGGACAGTGAAACAGGCTGTTTAACTGCCCACAGGAAAGGAACCGCTGTCATAACCGTATCTGCAAAAGACGGCCAGGGAGCCTGTGCAAAGCTGACTGTAAGGGTTGAAAATCTGTTAAACGGATTGTACCCGGATCCATCCGGAACAACAACGGACACCTATTACTATAAGAATGGTGTGGTACAGAATATCACGGATGTAAAAAAGATCGGCGGTATCTGGTATAACCTGGTAAAGGGGAAGGTAACAGGCAGCACGGTTGCAAAAAACAAAAACGGCTGGTGGTATATTGATGCAAACGGGCAGGTTGATTTTGATTACACCGGCTTTGCGGAAAATAAAAATGGATGGTGGTACTGTAAAGACGGCAAGGTTCAGTTCGGACTCACAGATGTAATAAAAGGCACCGTCAATGGCGAAAAAGCCTGGTGGCATGTGGTTGACGGCAAGGTAACCTTTAATAACACCGTTGCCAAAAATAAGAACGGCTGGTGGAGAATTGAAGACGGCAAAGTCAATTTCGATTGCAACAGCGTAGAAAAGAATGCAAAAGGCTGGTGGTATATCAGAGGCGGCAAAGTCGACTTCAGTTATACAGGCGTGGCAAAAAACAAAAACGGCTGGTGGAGGATCGAGAACGGCAAAGTAAACTTCGGCTATACCGGCATCGCGATGAATACCAACGGGGCCTGGTATATTGTAGACGGCAAGGTGGATTTTGATTACACCGGTACAATCACATGGAATGGCCTGAAGTACAAAGTCGTTGAAGGGAAAGTTCCCGATTATATTGATTTTATCAGGAAATACAACGGTACAAGATATTCCTGGGGCGGAACCACGCCGGCCGGCTGGGACTGCAGCGGATTTACCCAGTGGGCGCTGAAATCCATGGGCGTCTCAATCCCCCGCCTGGCAGAGCAGCAGGCGGTATCCGGTAAATCGGTAAACGTACATAACCGCTCCCAGTGGAAACCAGGAGACATTCTCGTCTACAGTTCTGGCGGAGTAGTAAACCATGTTGCGTTATATCTGGGAAATAACCAGTTAATGCATGCATTAAACAGCAAATACAATACGCTGATACAGGATGTTGACTATTATGAAACCTGGGACAGCAAAAACACTCTGACAGGTGTAAGAAGATATTTTTAGACATTTCTTCCATAAGCAAAAAAAGCCGCGGTAAATCAGTGATATGCTCCCCTTTAGGTAGACAGTTGAAATAATAAAACTGTTTATCTGG
>USFD01000131.1 GCA_900553885.1 uncultured Ruminococcus sp. | reverse complement strand
TTCTGAAGGAAGTAAAGGAATGTGTATTTAAAACAGAAATTCCTTTAGAAATAGCAATTTCTACAATTACATCGAATCCAGCAGATATTCTTTGTCTTAAGGGAAAAGGTAAGGTTGAAGAAGGCTATGATGCGGATCTTTGTATTCTCGACCAGGAACTTCAGCTTGTTGAAGTGATTGCAAAAGGGAATACAGTTTATAAAAAATAAAGGATATCAGATGTGAGAAGCATCAGTCACTTAGTTGGCTGGTGCTTTTTTGCGTGCTTATACAGTTGATAAAATGATAACCTTGCATAAAAAGAGATGCTGTCTGCTGGTAGAATTAAAAAGAAAAAAAGTTGTTGACATACACCACAAATATAATAACAATTCTAAATGTTTGAATTATAATTATTCTATATGATAGAAGAAGGAGATAAATAATAAATGGATGATTCCTTTCACTACTTGGGAGAGTTATTCTTTTATCTATTTAAGCGACCAGCTTAAGGCAAAGTTGACGGTATATCGGACGTTTTGTCCGAAACCATAGCCTGATCCCTTCTTTTACATACGACAGTATGCCTGAGATACCTTTAGCCAGCCGATAATAGCTGAAATGGATTTTTTCTTTTATAGGGTCTGCTTTCTGTATGATTGCAACCTTCAGGGCATGCGTTTCTGATTTCATGGACATATGTGCCAGAAATGCCATGCACAGGGTAATATAAAAATTTAGGGCATTGATTGCAGTGAGCTTCCTCACACGGAAGTTTTCAAACTGAAACGTCTGCTTTTTTAGAGGTTTCTGGGCTTTGTGCTTGCAAAATGCTTGCAGTTTGAAGAAAATGCAACGAATAAACAAGCAAGGAGCCGATAGGGCTCCTTATGAGGGTAGGTAGGCGCTATTGCTGTTTGTTCAGTAATAACGCCTCTTTTTTCCTTCTTTCCACCATATTTGCCACCATCGTAACCACAAACGCACAACCCATTGCAGCAATCATTGCAACCACAAATGCCAGTCCCTTCCCTTCATTTGCCATAAATGGCGCAAGCACCGCCGGTACATAGGCGGTTCCTTTTACGTTGAAGAGTCCCACAATGGCGCCTCCGACTGTGGCACTGGCAAGTGCACCGGCGAATACGATTTTATTGGAGAACATAAAGGGATAAGAGGCCTCTACAAATGTTCCGAAACAGATATTAATAATGCATCCCGGAAGTGCAACGGCTGCCTCGCCTTTCTGTTTTGGCATAATGACGTTTGCCAGCGTGATGCCGGCAGATACCATAACAAGTCCTGTCATATCAATCGCTCCGAGGAAACTGAATCCCATTTCCTCCATTTCCAGCAATACAATAGGAAGAATTGCCGCGTGGTATACACCGCCGATGATGGCAGGCCAGATGAGAAGTCCTGCTACTGCTCCTGCAAGCAGGGAATTATAAGCAATGCATAGATTGATCAGGGAACAGATTCCGTTGCCGATCCACAAGGCAACCGGGGCAATCAGAAATTTTCCCACCAGACCGGCTGCCAGACCGCCGAGACCGCCGGAAGCGATATTGACGGTTGTGCCCGGCACATTGTGACGGAAGCAGAACACACTGATATAGTAGGCAAGTACACCAGCCAGGATTCCGATCACCAATCCGCCAAGAATTCCGCCGTCTACAGACAGAATGCCGGCTACAATACCTCCAACGACTCCCACCTCGTCCAGACCGGAGACTTGTTTGGCGGCGATAGCACAGATAACGATAGGAATGGAATTGACTAAGGTATCAAAGACATCGGACAGCTTTTCACATCCCGGAATTTTACTGCATGCCAGACAGAGTGCCATGGCAATAAATGCAGGAAGACTTGTCATCATAATTCCACGGAAATTGATGCGTTTCCAGATATTTCCCTGATTTTTTGCAGCTGCATTTTCACCGGTGTTACCGATGACAGGCATATATTTAATGTTCCAGTATTTTGCAAGCGCTGTTGTGAATGCAACCGCTCTGGTCCGGTTGGTTGTACCGGTGGTTCCAGATGCAGATAACACATTGCAGCCCATATTCTGTGTCAGGGCGACACCGCTTCCACCAGTTCCGGCCATTGGAATTTTGGCTCTTGCACAGGCTTCCATGGTTTGTCGGTTGGCACCGTCCGGGCTGGCACTGACGAACATCACTCCGTCAATCTCACCATCATTGATTTTCTTGGCAAGCTGAGCATCCACTTTCGCTGCCTCGGCATCGACCTCGCGCAAAGTTCCCTGAAATACGGGCTGCACTTCTTTACCATTCCAGGTAAATAAAGTTGCCGGGCTGTCCGGACCAACATTATCCAGACTGCCAGATGCCAGTACATACTGGACAAATACAATCTCCATATCTGCGGCTTTTGTCTGTCCAAAGAGTTCCTTCATCATTGCGGGAAGATCATTTCCACCTTGCTTGTAAAGATTTCCGCCGCTGCTTCCTATAAAAGCAATTTTCTTTCCCATTCTTATGTTATCCTTTCCCGTTTAAGTTACGGCTCATCTGTCTGATATCAAACTAATATGATAACGTGCTAAAGTGATACAGCAAGTTTACCATCTTCAAGTGTATTTGTAAAGGAAAAATTAAATAGATGATATTATAAGTAAAATTTCTTATAATTTGAAAATATCAATGAAAATATCAAGGAAAGAAATCCCTTGACATTTCCCACCAACATGCCTAAAATAATAAACAGATTGCATACATGAAATCAATCAAACCAAACAAACCAAAAGCTATGATCGTGTTCTATAAGATACTGTTTCCGGTCAGAGAGAAGAGGTCAGCGGCTGTGAGCCTTTTTCCGTTCAGACAGATATCCGAATTTCCCACGGGAGCTGCATTGCTGAAATTTAGAGTAGGCATTGCCGTCTGGTGTACGTTACATACCGGAAAGTGTCTGTGGCAGACGAAGAAATGACCTGCCGACAGGAAGCTGGGTGGTACCGCGGTATAGATATGATCGTCCCTTTGCACGTTTTGTGCGAAGGGATTTTTTTATGTCATGTCGCAAGCGACCGCGCGAGACGCCCGAATGTGCCAGAGAACATCCTTTATGCACAAATTCGTGTCCACAAGTTAAAGCAATATCAAGATAAAAAGCAACAAAAGTAATAGAAGGAGAGAAATCATGCAGGATTTAAAAGAACTGAATGAAGTGATCACTGCGATCAAAGAGGAAATCCGCCAGGGTGCGGATGCTCTGACGACTTCCAAGAGTGTCTATGAGTTTAAGAAGACCTTTTTGGATAATAAGCAGGGCAGAATTGGTCTGCTGATGAAAGAAATGCGCAATGTTGCCAATGACCAGAAAGCGGAATTTGGTAAGACTATCAATGGCGCCAAGGAGTGGGCAAACAATTTCTTTGACGAGCTGGATCAGAAATTAAAAGAGAAAGAGCAGCAGCAGCGCTATGAATCGGAGAAGATTGATATCACGATGCCGCCGGTTAAAATCCGTTACGGTAATCTGCATCCAGTTACGACGGTCCGCAATCAGCTGACGGATATCTTCACCTCTATGGGATTTGAGGTATATGAGGGAACCGAGATCGAGACCGATTATTATAACTTTACAGCTTTAAATACACCGCAGGATCATCCGGCGCGCGATATGCAGGATACATTCTATCTGTCTCCGGAATTCTTGCTCCGTACCCAGACATCGGCTGGACAAGTTCATGTCATGGAAGCGAAAAAACCGCCGATCAAGGTTGTTTCCCCGGGTAAAGTATTCCGTTCTGACGATGATGCGACCCATTCTCCGATGTTCAGCCAGATGGAAGGTCTGGTTGTTGATGAGGGCATCACCCTGTGTGATTTAAAGGGTATGCTGGATATGTTTGTTCAGAGAATTTTCGGTAAGCAGACAAAAACGAGACTTCGTCCGTCCTATTTCCCGTTCACGGAGCCGTCTGTTGAGGTCGATGTAAGCTGCTTCCAGTGCGGTGGCAAGGGTTGCCGTCTGTGCAAGGAAACAGGCTGGATCGAGGTTCTCGGCGCTGGTGTGGTAAATAAGAAGGTACTGGAAAACTGCGGCATTGATTCCAATAAATACAGTGGATTCGCATTCGGATTGGGTCTGGAGCGTATCGCAATGCTGAAATACGGCATCAACAACATCAAGATGCTTTTTGAGTCTGATCTGCGTGTGCTGGATCAGATCGATGACTGATCAGGACAGGAGGATTAGAAATGCTTGTACCGTTAAGCTGGTTAAAAGATTATGTAGATATTAATATTTCCGCAGATGAGCTGGAGAAGAAGCTTTTTGACTGTGGATTTGAGGTAGAAGAAAAATGGCAGGTTGGCAAGGATATCAGCGGCATCGTCGTTGGTTATGTTGACTCCTGTGAGCCGATTCCGGAAACACATCTTCATGTGTGCCAGGTCAATGTAGGTGCTCCGGAACTCTTACAGATCTGCTGTGGCGCTGACAATGTAAAAGCTGGCGGAAAATTCCCAGTTGCCATGATTGGCGCGAAAGTATATGCAACTGCAAAAGATCATGTGACGATCGAGGGCGTGGCCACCATTAAAAAGGGTAAATTGAGAGGTTATGAGTCCCAGGGTATGCTGTGTTCCGGTACCGAGCTTGGCTTAAACGAGGATCTGTATCCGGGTGCTGGTTACAACGGATTGCTGGTTCTGCCGGAAGATGCGGAAATTGGTTCGGATGTCAAAGAGCTGACCGGCTTAAATGACTGGATCTTCGATGTTTCTATCACGGCAAACCGTCCGGACTGCCAGAGTATTTTCGGTCTGGCAAGAGAGGTTGCTGCCGCACTGGGCGAGCCGCTCAAGACACCGGCACTGGATTACACTGAGACAGAAGTTGAGAAAGAAGGCTTCAACGTAACGGTAGAGGCACAGGATCTTTGCCCGCGTTACATTGCACACTATGTATATGACGTAAAACTGGGTCAGTCCCCGGCATGGATGAGACGACGTCTGGCTTTGGTAGGAAATAATTCCATTTCCAATATTGTTGATATTACAAACTATATCATGCGTGAGTTAGGTCAGCCGCTTCATGCGTTTGACTGCGATTATCTGGAGGGCAATGCGATCAATGTAAGACGCGCGGCCGAGGGCGAGAAGATCGTGACACTGGATGAGAAAGAATTTACCTTAAATCCGAACAATCTGGTTATCTGCGACGGCAAAAAGCCGGTAGCACTTGCCGGAATCATGGGTGGTTTAAATTCTGAGGTTCGTGATACCACGACGGAAGTGATGTTCGAGGCAGCTAAATTTGCCCGTGACAACATCCGCAGAAGCTCCCGTGCATTAGGACAGGGATCCGACGCGAGCCAGCGATATTCTAAGGGCGTCGATGAGTACACAACCGAGATGGCGATGAAACGTGCCCTGCATCTGGTTGAGGAGCTGGGAGCTGGTAAGATTTCCAAGACCCATAAAAATGTAAATACCGGAAACTCCTTAGAGCCGACTACATTCAAGACAAGTGTTAAGAAGGTAAACGCTGTTCTGGGTATTACCGTTCCGGATGAGGATATTCTTCGCATCCTGACTGGCTTAAACTTCCAGCCGGAGATCAATGGTGATGAGCTGACCCTGCATTTCCCGGCATACCGCGAGGATATGGAAGATTATCCGGATGTAGCCGAGGAAGTAATCCGTATGTATGGCTATGACCATATCGTTTCCACCTTTATGCCGACTGCAAAGGTAACCATCGGCGGAAGCAACCTGCGTCAGAGAACCATTCTGAAGGTAAAGAGAACGCTGTGCAGTGTTGGCGCATTTGAGGGAATGCATTATTCCTTCTTCTCCCCGTCGGATCTGGATGAAATGGGATTTGCAGAGGACGCGCCAGAGCGCAGGGCGATCCGCATCATGAATCCGATCAACGAGGATCTGTCCCTGATGAGAACAACACTGGCACCGCAGATGATTCATGCGATGGGACGCAACCAGAAGAGAGGCATCTTCGAGGGACGTATCTTCGAGATTGGAAATGCATTTATTCCGAAGTCCCTGCCTCTGACGGAATATCCGGAAGAGCGAGAGACGCTGTGCATCGGTGTATTTGGTAGGGAAGAGTCTTTCTTTACCTTAAAGGGAATGGCAGAGGCAGTTGCCGATGTTTTAAATATTACTTTTAACTATGAAAAAGCAGAGAAACCGTTCCTGCATCCGTATCAGACCGCAGCGATCTTCTGCGAGGGCGAGGAGATTGGTTACCTCGGTAAGGTAAAATATGAGATCATGAAGGAAGAGGCAATGCGCGAAGATGCGTATGTGTTGGAGATCAGCATGAAAGCGCTGGAGAAATGGTATGGAAAAGCCAAAGTATTTGAGCCGCTTCCAAAATTCCCGGAGGAAAAACGTGATCTGGCGCTGGTTATGGACAAAGACATCACCTGCGGACAGGTTGAGGGCTGTATCCGCGAGGCTTGTGCTTACGTCAAGGATGTTAGCCTGTTCGACGTATACGAGGGCAGACAGATCGCAGCCGATAAGAAATCGATGGCATTTACCGTTCTCTTTACTCCGAAGGAAGAGGCGTTCAAGGCAGATACCGTTGACGGATATGTCAAGAAAGTGCTGAAACAGCTGAATAAGACGTATGGAATTGAGCTGAGAAGCTGATTTTGAAGGAAAGAAAAGGCTGCTGTCCAGAGAGAGAAACTTTGGACGGCAGTCTTTTTGTGTAATAGGAAATTCCTTGGAATTCCCTATTACACAAAAAGGCACTAAC
>USFD01000130.1 GCA_900553885.1 uncultured Ruminococcus sp. | reverse complement strand
CCGCGTTTTTCATTTCACAAATGTGCTCTTTTAAATAATGGATGCGATAGTCATCATAAATTTCACCGTTTTCTACAGTGTCATGGCAGCCCAGACCGTTCTCCAGCACAAAGATCGGAACTTCGTAACGGTCATAATACTGCGACAGGCTGTAATAAAAACCCTTCGGATCAATCGCCCAGCCCCATTTCGTCTTTTCCAGATAAGGATTATCGACCGTACTTTCCTGCCGGAGAGTACAGGTATGATCCTTGCACAATGTGAAATAATAGGAAATACCGAAGAAATCCATGCGGTTTTCGTCAAGCAGCTGAAGTTCTCCTTCCCGGATATCCAGATGAATTTCATTTTCTTCAAAATAGCGCAGCATATAGCCTGGATAATGTCCGCGGAACGCCACATCGGTATAGAAATAATTCATCCGGTTATCGCATAAACAGGTCAACGTATAGGAGGCGTGTAACATGAGTTTAGTACCTTATGTCATTGAACAGACAAGTCGTGGAGAACGCTCTTATGACATCTATTCAAGATTATTAAAAGATAGAATTATTTTCCTCGGCGAGGAAGTAACAGATGTGGCTGCCAATATTATTGTGGCACAGCTTCTATTCCTGGAGGCAGAGGATCCGGATAAGGATATCCATCTGTATATCAACAGTCCGGGAGGTTCTGTAACAGCAGGACTTGCAATCTATGACACTATGCAGTACATCAAATGTGATGTGGCTACATACTGTATGGGTATGGCAGCAAGTATGGGATCGTTCCTGTTATCAGGAGGAACCAAAGGTAAACGGTATGCAATGCCGAACTCTGAGATTATGATTCACCAGCCGTCTGGCGGAGCTCAGGGACAGGCAACAGAGATCCAGATTGCTGCAGAGCATATTCTGCGTACAAAACAGAAGTTAAATGAGATACTGGCAGCCAATACAGGACAGCCCCTTGAGACAATCAAGGCAGATACGGAGCGCGACAATTTTATGTCCGCAGACGAAGCGAAAGCATATGGTTTGATTGATGAAATATTAGTAAGCCATTAATGGCGTTATGAGGTGACATATATGGCAGGAAAAATGATGGATGATATCGTGCGCTGTTCCTTCTGCAACAAGACCCAGGCCCAGGTAAGAAAACTGATTGCCGGACCAAACGGGACTTATATCTGCGACGAGTGCATCGGCATCTGCTCCGAGATTATTGAAGAGGAGCTGGATTACAATGACGGAGGAGCTTTTGACGATATCAATCTCCTGACACCGGAAGAAATCAAGCGTTTTCTGGACGATTATGTGATCGGGCAGGATGAGGCGAAAAAGGTGCTGTCTGTTGCAGTGTATAATCATTATAAAAGGATTATGGCAGGGCAGGATCTGGGTGTGGAGCTTCAGAAGAGTAATATTCTTATGCTGGGGCCTACGGGCTGCGGAAAGACACTTCTGGCGCAGACGCTCGCAAAGATTCTGAATGTGCCTTTCGCGATTGCAGACGCCACCGCGCTGACAGAAGCCGGATATGTTGGAGAGGATGTGGAGAACATCCTGCTGAAAGTAATCCAGGCCGCAGACGGAGATATTGAACGTGCAGAGCATGGCATTATCTATATTGATGAGATTGATAAAATCACAAGAAAATCAGAAAATCCCTCGATTACCCGTGATGTATCCGGAGAGGGCGTACAGCAGGCTCTGCTCAAAATTATAGAAGGAACCGTAGCGTCCGTACCTCCCCAGGGGGGCAGAAAGCATCCGCACCAGGAGCTGATCCAGATAGACACAACCAACATCCTGTTTATCTGCGGCGGCGCATTTGAGGGAATCGATAAGATTATCGAGACGCGTCTTGACAGAAAATCCATTGGATTTAATGCAGAGATTGCTTCGAAACATGAGTATGATATGGATGTGCTGCTTCATGAGGCCCTTCCGCAGGACCTGGTAAAATACGGCCTGATTCCGGAACTCGTGGGCAGACTGCCTGTAACGGTATCCCTGGATCTGCTGGACAAGGACGCATTGATCCGGATTCTGACGGAACCAAAGAGTGCGATTGTAAAGCAGTATCAGAAACTTCTGGAGCTGGATGGAGTTAAACTGGAGTTTGACAAAGATGCTCTGACTGCGATTGCGGAGACGACCCTGGCGAGAAAAACCGGAGCCAGAGGTCTGAGAGCGATTATGGAAAATATTATGATGGATACCATGTTCCAGGTTCCCTCTGATGAGACGATTAAAGAATGCCGCATCACAAAGGAGGCGGTACTTGGAACCGGAAGCCCGATTTATCTGCGGGACGGAGAAGAACGCAGATCCTTTCTCACATCAGAGAGCGCATAAAAAACGGGCCGGATAGCAGGCGTGCAGAAATGCTGTCAGGAAAGCAGATATCACGCCTCAGCGGGAAAGTAATGGCATTCCTGGAAAATGAGGCGGGTACAGCGGATATCTGTACCCGCCTTTTTAGATTTAGGAGGAAACAGAATTGGACAACGAGAGAAAAAGCATGCCTATGGTGGCACTCAGGGGGATGACGATTCTCCCGGAAATGGTCGTGCATTTTGACGTGAGCCGGGAGCGCTCCATTGCCGCAGTGCAGGAGGCTATGACAGAAGAACAGAAAATATTTCTTGCTGCCCAGAAATCAATAGAGACAGAAAATCCTGGAAAAGATGATGTATATGAAGTCGGCACGGTGGCAACGATAAAACAGATTATCAGGCTGCCAAAGCATACGGTACGCGTGCTGGTGGCAGGTGAAAAACGAGGTATATTAAGAGAAATCGAGTCAGATGATCCATATCTCAGAGCTCTGGTGGAGGTCGTGGATGAGCCGGAAATCGAAATTCCGGATAATGTAAACGCCCAGGCAATGGAGCGGGGACTGAAAGATATGCTTGTCGAGTACGCGGCTAAAAACAGAAAGATGTCAAAAGAATCCGTTGCCGGACTGCTCGAGATAAAAGGACTGAAAAAGCTGGTAGACGAAATCGCCGCCAATATTCCTCTCAACTATACGGACCAGCAGGAACTGCTGAGCGAAACGGATTTCTGGAAACGGTACGAAAAGCTGGCGTTCAAACTGGTAAACGAAGTACAGATCATGAATATTAAAGAGGAAATCCAGCGGAAAGTGAAAGAACGTGTGGATAAACATCAGCGGGAATATATTCTGAGAGAGCAGCTGAAGCTGATCCGGGAAGAACTGGGAGAGGAGTCTACCGTATCAGATGCAGAGGAGTTTGAAAATGCCCTGAAGAAACTGAAAGCGCCGAAAGAAGTAAAGGAGAAACTTCAAAAAGAAATCAAACGATTTAAAAGCTCTCTTAATTCCCCGGCTGAGAGCGGGGTGATCCGCACGTATATCGAGACGCTTCTTGAGATGCCATGGGACAAATCCGCAAGGGATATCCATGATATTGCATATGCGAGAAAAGTGCTTGACGAGGATCATTATGGACTGGAACAGGTGAAGGAAAGAATTCTGGAGTTCCTGGCAGTCCGTACTCTGACGAAAAAAGGAGACAGCCCCATTCTCTGTCTGGCAGGACCGCCGGGCACCGGAAAAACTTCTATTGCGAAATCTCTGGCAAGGGCTATGAAAAAGCCTTACGTCCGTATTTCTCTGGGAGGTGTACGGGACGAGGCAGAGATCCGCGGACATCGGAAAACCTATGTAGGAGCTATGCCCGGACGTATAGCCGCAGGCATACGATCCGCAGGAGTAAAAAATCCGGTTATGCTGCTGGATGAGATTGATAAAGTCAGTACAGACTATAAGGGAGATACATTTTCCGCACTTCTGGAGGTCCTGGATAGCGAACAGAACAGCAGATTCCGGGATCATTATCTGGAGGTTCCGCTGGATCTGTCGGAGGTGATGTTTATTACCACGGCAAATACGCTGCAGACGATTCCGAGACCGCTGCTGGATCGTATGGAAATTATTGAGATTACCAGTTATACGGAAAATGAAAAAATTCATATTGCGGAGGAACATCTGATCCCGAAACAGCTTGAGAAGAACGGCCTGAAGCCCGGGCAGCTTACATTCAGCAGACATGCGGTCTGGAAGATGGCCCGCAATTATACGAAGGAGGCCGGGGTACGTCAGCTGGAGCGCGAGATCGGAAATGTGTGCCGCAAAGCCGCCAAGGAGATCCTGACTACGGATAAGAAGAAAATCAGTGTGACAGACCGAAACCTTCATAAGTTCCTGGGAAAGGAAAAATATTCCTATCAGATGGCAAATCCTGCTCCGGAAGTGGGAATTGTAAGAGGACTTGCATGGACCAGTGTAGGGGGAGATACCCTTCAGATTGAAGTAAACATCATGCCCGGAACCGGCGATGTTATGCTGACCGGGCAGATGGGGGATGTGATGAAAGAGTCGGCGACCACGGGAATCAGCTATATCCGCTCCATCAGCAGAGAGTACGGGATTGCGGACGACTTTTTCGCAAAACACGACATTCATCTCCATATTCCGGAAGGCGCTGTTCCAAAAGACGGACCTTCAGCAGGGATTACAATGGCAACGGCTATGTTTTCTGCCGTTACCGGAAAAAAAGTACGGGCAGATCTTGCCATGACCGGTGAGATAACACTGAGAGGAAGGGTGCTTCCGATTGGAGGACTGAAAGAAAAACTTCTGGCAGCCAAGAGCGCCGGAATAAAAACGGTGCTTGTTCCAAAGAAAAATGTGGCTGACGTAGAAGACCTTTCTTCCGAAATTACAAAGGGACTGGAAATTATTCCGGTGGAAAACATGGAAGAAGTATTAAAAGAAGCTCTGGCGGAATAGGAGGGCATATGGTAATTAAAAGTATTAATCTGGAGACTGTGTGCGGAATTACCAGCACACTCCCGGAAAACGACAAACCCGAAATTGCATTTGCGGGGAAATCAAATGTAGGAAAATCATCCTTGATCAATGCGCTGATGAACCGGAAGTCCTATGCCCGGATTTCTGCCACGCCGGGCAAGACCCAGACGATTAATTTTTATAATATCAATGATATGATGTATCTGGTAGATCTTCCGGGGTACGGTTATGCAAAAGTATCTGAGAAGGAAAAGGAACAGTGGGGCAGACTGATTGAGCGTTATCTGCACAGTTCTGAGCGGCTGAAGGCAGTGTTCCTGCTTATAGATATCAGGCATGAGCCATCAGGGAATGATAAAATGATGTACCGCTGGATTGTGGATCAGGGATATGAACCGGTCATAATCACTACGAAGCTGGATAAAATAAAGCGGAGCCAGGTTCAGAAACACATAAAAATGATAAGAGACGGTCTTTCTCTTGTCCCGGGGACGAAGGTAATTCCCTTTTCTTCCTCTACAAAACAGGGAAGAGAAGAAATATGGGAGTTGATTGAAGAAAGGATCAGTTCTGAAGACATTTAAGGAGGAAGAAGATGGAAAATAGACGTCCTTACTGGCAGGTATGTATAAGACTGCTGTTCAGTCTTCTGGCCACAGCAGCATTTGTTATTGTCTGCTGGAAGCTGATCGGATTTCTGATGCCGTTTGTTATCGGCTGGATTATTGCGGCGATAGCGTCTCCGCTTGTAAACTGGCTGGAGAAAAAGCTGAAAATCGTAAAAAAACTGGGTTCGGCACTGATTGTTATACTTGTGCTGGCCCTGATTGTGCTGGCTCTCTATCTGGGAATAAGCAGGCTGGTTTCAGAAATTGCCCGGCTTACCCGGGATTTCCCGGGAATGTACGCTCAGCTTGAGGCGGGGTTAAGGCAGATTGGCGATACGCTGTCCGGGGTCTTTGAAAGGCTTCCGGACGGGATACAGAGAAGCATGAACAGCGTTGCGGAAAATCTGGATGAGTATATGGGAAGAATTGTTTCCAGAATCAGTGAACCTACAGTTGAGGCGGCCGGAAATTTTGCCAGGAGTGTGCCTTCTTATCTGATTTCATTTATTGTTTCAGTCATGTCTGCTTACTTTTTCATCATACAGAGAGAAGAAGTACTGCAGTGGCTGAAAAAAGTTTCGCCTCAGGCAGTGCAGAAAAGGATGACTCTTGTTATGGATAATCTGCGCTATGCAGTTGGCGGATATTTTAAAGCACAGTTTAAAATTATGCTGGTAGTATTTGCGATTCTGCTTGTCGGACTTGGATTTCTGAGAACCAGTTATTTTGGTCTGGTTGCTTTTCTGATCGCGTTCCTTGATTTCCTTCCGTTTTTCGGAACCGGGACTGCCATGATTCCCTGGGCTTTATATGAGTTCTTTATGGGTGAATACAAGATGACGGCAGCTCTTGTAATAATCTATGTGATCACACAGGCAGTTCACCAGCTGGCGCAGCCCAAACTGGTAGGGGACAGCGTGGGACTTAATCCGCTTGTCACACTGCTGCTGCTCTATATCGGATACCGTTTCGGCAGTGTAATCGGTATGATAATCGCCGTCCCCATTGGAATGGTTCTGATTAATATGTGCCAGGCAGGAGCATTTGACTATATTTTTAATGATGTGAAAATCCTGATTAATGGCATTATAGGGCTGCATGACAGCCCGGAGCGGGGAAAAGCGGAAAAACAAGGAAAAGAAAAAACAGAGCAGCCGCGTTGAAATCCCGGCGGGTATATGCTATCATGATAGAGGGAGAAAAGAGATCTCCCGGATGACCCCGGATTTTTCCGGGATAAGCACTGAATATGAAAACAGGAGGAACAGAAAGATGAAGAAATATGTTTGCGACGTATGCGGATACATTTATGACGAGGAGACAGGAGATCCGGAAAACGGAATCGAGCCGGGTACAAAGTGGGAAGATGTGCCGGACGATTTTGTCTGCCCGCTGTGCGGTGTAGGAAAAGATCAGTTTTCTGAAGTATAAGTGTTCAGTATTCTGCAGTGGCACTGCAGAAAGAGAAAGGGACTGCCGGCCGGCAGTCCCTTAATTTTGTATGACGGGCATGCCGTCAGTCTGTGGTGAAAGTCCACAGGGGGCGTAGT
>USFD01000129.1 GCA_900553885.1 uncultured Ruminococcus sp. | reverse complement strand
CATGATTTAGGTATACATGGCATCTTTACTTTGTACTATTTTTATACTATCACTAAACGGTTACATCCATCTCAACTCCGCGGTATTTCTCACCGGCGCCTTTCTGAATGCCGCAGCCCATTACCTGGGTTACAGTCATTCCTGTAACGCCCAGCTCATTGAGGGCATTCTTTAATCGGTCATACCGTGACAGTTTTGCGACAATAACAACTTTGTGCATTCCGGAATTCATATCGACAGGACCTGCGACAGGCACAGACGCGTTTTTCTGTGCTTCGGATGCTTTTTCATAGTCGCTGATACCAAGATCTGTATTTTCGTTTTCAACCATTGCGCCTTCTGTAACGTCCATAATACTGAAGCCTGCATATGCGGAGGCAAGACCGTGTTCTTTCGAATCCAGGCCTTCGATTTCCTCCTCTTCGGAAACTCTGAGACCTACTGTTTTATCAATAAGTTTGAATACAATAAACATTGTTACCGCGGTCCAGGCCAGAACAGATACAATACCGGTAATCTGTATTCCAAGCTGTGCGAAACCGCCGCCATAGAAGAGACCGTTAATGGTGTTTTCAGGAGCTGTATCTGTGGCAAAAAGCCCGACTGCCAGTGTGCCCCATATACCGTTTACACAATGTACGGCCACAGCGCCTACCGGATCGTCGACATGAACGATATTATCACAGAACCAGACACCGAATACGACAAGAAGACCTGCAACGAGTCCGATGACCAGAGCGCCGAATGCGTCAGTTACATCACAGCCTGCCGTGATGCCGACAAGACCTGCAAGAGAAGCGTTCAGGCACATGGATACATCCGGTTTGCCGTATTTAATCCATGTAAAAATCATACAGGCAACGGTAGCAACTGCAGGGGCAATTGTTGTTGTCATGAAGATGGAAGCTAGCTGAGGGCCGGTAGTTGCGGCAGCACCGTTGAATCCGTACCAGCCGAACCACAGAATGAAGCATCCCAGTGCTCCGATTACGATATTATGTCCGGGGAACGCATGTACTTTTGTTACCTTCCCGTTTTTATCTCTTGAAAATTTTCCGATGCGGGCGCCTACCATTGCAGCGCCGATGAATGCTGTCAGGCCGCCAACCATATGGATTGCACAGGAACCGGCAAAATCATGGAATCCCATCTGTGAGAGCCAGCCTCCGCCCCAGATCCAGTGAGCTTCGATCGGATAAATGACTGCAGAGATTACTCCGGAATAGATACAGTAGGCAAGGAATTTTGTTCTTTCAGCCATGGATCCGGATACGATTGTAGCGGCCGTAGCACAGAATACAAGATTGAAAACAAAATTAGACCAGTCAAAATTTGCGTAATCTGTAAAAATTCCCATTGTAGGAAGTCCGAGAAAACCGCCCAGCGCATCTTCGCCAAGCAGAAGTCCGAAACCGATTATGATAAATACACAGGTTCCGATACAGAAATCCATCAGGTTTTTCATAATGATATTTCCTGCGTTTTTCGCTCTTGTAAATCCGGTTTCTACCATTGCAAATCCTGCCTGCATGAAGAATACAAACGCGGCTCCGATCAGAAACCAGATTCCAAATACTTCTGTACCTACGGTTTCATTGATTGCTGATAAAATTTCATCAGTCATAAAGTTTCCTCCTCTCATGTCCCGGAACAAAAAAATGCATCTCAGGGGGAAACGGCCCTGTGATGCACATCTTTGTACCGGTTTAGGTATTATTATGGATAAAAGAAAAAGCGCTTCGGGATAATTCCGAGCGCCTTTGCTTTTATGGGTGTCAGTTTACACCTGCAAAAAGAGTGTGTCAATATGATGTTAAGAAAATGCTAAAATTTTATATAAAACGCTAAAAAAACATTAAAATATAAAATAATTTTCGGTAAAACCAGGAAGCAGGATTCTTCCGTTTTAAAAGAAGCGGGACAGAGAACAGGAGGTTTCGGATGGGAGCATTTGATAAAATTAAAAGCGGTTTTCCCAGCGGATTATGGATGTGCTTGATACCGGGGCAAATAAGCTGGCCGGCATAGAGATCGAGGCTCTTCTTGAACGTCTGCCGCTGTGGTTTAAAAAAGCGGTTATGGAAAGAGACTATGAGGCAGAAGACGTGCTGAAAAGAATGAACCGCTGGCGGCAGGTGTGGTTTGCCGACTGTCAGGGGCTTCTGGAAAACCGGAACTTTACGGAACTGATGCAGAAAGTCCTCAAAACACTGGACCGGGTTTACGGCAATCCGGTGGATATTGAATATACAGTAAATCTGGATGAGCAGGGCGCGTTTGTCGTGAATCTGCTCCAGTGCCGGCCTCTCTATACGGGCGGCCGGGGTACGGCTACAGAGATCCCGGAGCTCCCGGAAAAGAATGTGTTCTTCCGGCTGAAGGATTCGTCGGTGGGAAGCTCGGAGAAAGTGAAGATTGATGTGGTTGTGGAGATTGACGCAAAAGCCTATTATGAGTACCCGTATGCACTGAAACCCCAGGCGGCGGAAGCGGGGATTTTCTACTGCGCCCTGTGGGGAGATGACAGGACGGTGACATATGACAGAACATTTTTGGAAAAACTGCCGGATTTTTTTGAAAAGATCTGCCCGGACCGGAAAGAACTGGAAGGCATGTTCCGTGTGACGGAACCGGAGGACCTATGGTACTGGAATAATGAACAGACCGGAGAAACCTTATGCGGACGGCAGCCGCAGGCGGAGAAAGCGCCGGGTTCTAAGGCATGATATGGAATAGAAATTTTCGTTTTTCATAAGATTTTGTTCATATTTCTGTTCGCAATCTGTGCTATTATTTAAAAAGTGACAGAAGAAAGGACAGGCCAGATGACGGAAGATGAAGAGAAAAAGAGGGTACGGCAGATATAACGGACGGGGAAAAAGCCGGGCCGGAGGCAGCGGCCGGCGGGCAGGACAGCAGGCGTGGTATATCCGGTCCGGTATTGCGGTTTTACTGATCCTGACAGTGGCGCTTGGGATATACAGCTGTACTTCCGGTACGGGGAGAGCATACACTCTCGCTGATGTGGATGCTTCCAAACCGGAGATTGATGTGCAGCTGCTGGATGTGAATCCTTATTCCAGGCCGGGAACCAAGACAGAGAAGATTACCGGGATTGTGGTTCACTATACGGCAAATCCGGGAAGTACGGCACAGAATAACAGAGACTATTTTAACGGGCTGAAGGACTCTCATGAGACAGAGGCGAGCAGTAATTTTATCGTGGGGCTGGATGGAGAAATTATACAGTGCGTTCCCACATGGGAGATGGCATACGCGTCAAATTCCAGAAATATTGATACCGTTTCCATTGAGTGCTGCCATCCGGATGAGACGGGAAAGTTTACAGAGAAGACATACCGGTCTCTTGTTCAGCTGACGGCATGGCTCTGTGTAAAATTTAATCTGACAGAAGACCAGGTGATCCGTCACTATGATGTGACAGGAAAGAACTGTCCGAAATATTTCGTGGAGAATGAAGACGCATGGGCTCAGTTTAAAGAGGATGTAGCGGGTGCAATCGCAAAAGGAGAATGAAAGAATCCCCCGGAAATGCTGACTTTCAGTATTTCCGGGGGAGTGTAAAATAAAGTGTGTAAGTTACCGGTAACAAAACTTACGCACTTTATTTTTATGCAAAAGTGCGATACATTAATTGAAAGGAAATGTAAAGGATGAGTACAGCACTTATGGCACCAAGAAAGAAACGCAACACGAAAGGAGCAGCTATTGCTCAGGCAATTTTAGAACAGTATCAGCCGCAGACCAAAGAGGATATGCAGGAAGCTATCAAAGATATCTTTGGTCCCATGTTTGAAGCAATGCTTCAGGGAGAAATGGATTCCCACCTCGGCTATGAAGCGAACGATCACGGTCATAAGGATACGGATAACCGCAGAAATGGATACATATCCAAAAACGTAAAAACTGCCTATGGCGAGATTCCGGTTGATGTTCCACGTGACCGACAGGCAACTTTTGAGCCGCAGGTGATTCCAAAGAGAACCCGTGATGTCAGTGGCATTGAGGACAAGGTTATGTCCATGTACGCTAGAGGCATGAGTCAGCGTGATATAGCTGACACAATCGAGGATATTTATGGATTTGAAATCTCCCATGAGACCATTTCCAACATCACAGATCGTGTAATTGAAACAGCCGAGGAATGGCAGAACCGTCCGCTTAAGAAATTTTATACGTTTCTGTTTGTGGACTGCCTTTATGTTTCTATCCGCAAGGAAATAGAAACGAAAAGCTGTGCAGTTTATGTTATTCTGGGCTATGATGTAAATGGGATCAAAGACATCTTAGGCCTCTGGATTGGGGAGGCAGAGGGAAAGCATTATTGGATGCAGATATTTGATGAAATCAAGGCTCGTGGTGTGGAAGATGTATTATTTATCAGCATGGATGGCGTGTCCGGTCTGGAAGAAGGAGCACGTTCCATTTTTAAGGATGTTATTATCCAAAGGTGTATTGTCCATCTCATCAGAAACTCTGTTAAATACATCCCATCCAAAGACTATAAGCCCTATACGGCACAGTTAAGAAAGGTTTATGGGGCATCCAGTCTGAAAGCTGCTGAAGCAGAATTCGAGCGTTTTAAACAAGCATGGAGCCAGTATCCAGGAGCAGTTGATGTATGGATACGGAACTGGAAATATGTGGAGCAGCTGTTTAACTATGGAAGTGCCGTAAGGAAAGTCATGTACACAACCAACGCCATAGAATCCGTCAATTCCAGCTTTCGCAAGGTAACTAAAAAGGGCTCTTTCCCTAGTGAAGAGGCTGTCAGAAAAGCTCTTTATCTGCGAATTACGGAACTTTATAAGAAGTGGAATGGCCGCCCCGTTTCTAACTGGGCAATGGTACGCAACCAGCTTTCTATGGACGATAAACTCCAGGCAAGGATAATGAAATACGAAAATTTCTAATAGGGAAAAGGAGTATCACATGAATAAGTACTATGATTATTTCGATTCGAGGAGCCGGAACACGATTCTGACAATGTTACAATGGATGAATTTATAGCAGAAGCAATGAGGACGACTTTAAATTTAATACGCTTGCTGAAGAATTACAATACCAGCGTACGTCAAGAATAACCCTTATGAATAAGTTGCTTACCTGCTACCAGTATCTTAAAGATCATGATATGTTACTCTTATACGAAGCGTATCGCAATGGCGAAGAACTATCATTTGATTAGATTTAATGGTATAAATATGGCGGTCAGCTTTTGACCGCCATATAAAATCAAAAAAATTTACACACTTTACTTGACAAACTCATTTCCGGGGGAATATTTTTACTGTTCTGACGCGTTCATGACCAGAACGTCTCCTTCCTGTATCCGGGTATCTCCTCTGGGGACGACAGTATTTCCGTCTTTCCGCCGGATCAGTACGATCAGAGAATTGCCAAAGTCGCGGATATCCCGGACCCGTCTGCCGATGCGGCTGTCTCCCGGTTCTATGGTCAGTTCATCCAGGATCGTATCAGCGTCTCCATGGTAGGTTTCGCCGCTGAGGACAAGCACATCTCCTTCCTGAAGCAGATCGTTGCCCCGGGGAATGATGGTTTCATCTCCCCGCTCGATCAGTACCACGAGCACATCTCCCAAATTCAGTTCTTTCAGCCTTTTTCCGATATATCTGTGGCCGGGGATTAACCGGATCTGTATGAGCTGCATTTCCTGATCATCCTGATAGTCACTGAATGTTTTCATAACGTTCTGGCTGTCGTCTACCATATTCAGTTTTTCGGCGGCAACGGGCAGCAGAAGTCCCTGAAATGCTACGGAAATTATCGCGACGCAGAACACAATGTTGTATACATTATAGCCGGAATAGCCGGGACTGACCACAGCGATAATGGCAAATACGGCGGAGGCGGCTCCTCTCAGGCCGGCGAACGCAGTCAGGGCCTGCTGGCGCCAGGAAGACCGGAAGGGCGTCATTACGAGAAAGACAGCTACAGGTCTTGCGATAAAGGTCAGTCCAAGGAATACAAGCACTGCCGTTCCCAGAATCGGCAGAAGCATGGACGGAAAGACCAGCAGCCCCAGCAGAAAGAAGATGAGCATCTGGGCCAGATGGTCGATACTTTCAAAAAAGTGAACCAGGGATATTCTGGATTTAAACCGTGCATTTCCGACGATAAATCCGAAGAGATATACGCTGAGATAGCCGTTCCCTCCGATCATCACCGGGGCAGCGTAAGCAAATAATACGAAAGCGATCATAAGGATGGTATCAATTCCTCCGGCTTCCAGCTCTACGTTCTTCAGGATTTTGACCGCCAGCAGACCCAGTCCTGCGCCGAAAAGCAGACCCAGTCCTATTTCTTCCACGATAAGAAGAAGAATATTTTCGCCGTCTCCGGCCATCCAGTTCAGAATAATAATTGTCAGCATATAGGCGAACGGGTCATTGCTTCCGCTTTCCACTTCCAGAAGGGAAGCGGTGCCTTCTTTCAGATTCAGTTTTTTTGACCGGAGAATAGAAAAGACGGAAGCCGCGTCCGTAGAACTTAAGACAGCACCCACAAGGAGTCCTTCCTGCAGACTCATTCCGACCACATAGTAACAGAACAGTCCTGTCAGTCCGGCAGTGATGAGAATCCCTGCAGTGGAGAGCAGGAGCGCTTTTGGAAGAATCGGTTTCGCTTCCTTATAGGAAGTTCCGAAGCCGCCGTAAAACATAATAAAGATCAGGGCGGTGCAGCAGATCGTTTCAGCTATCTGAAAATTATCGAAAGGAATCTTTACAATACCTTCGCTTCCGAAGAGCATGCCAAGTCCGATAAAAATAAGGACTGCAGGAATGCCGAACCGTTTCAGAAACCGATTGGTCAGAATACAGAGTACAATTACCGCGGAACACATCAAAAGAGCAAAAGCCATACACACTACCTCCTCTAAAAATAAAAACGGATTTTCATGAGATAAAATCTTATAGAAGATAAAAATCTGCAGAAAGAAAACAGATAATAGAATTCTGAATAAGAAAAAGGGAATGAGCCGCACACGATCCGGGCTCATTCCCTCATTTTTGTATGACGGGCATGCCGTCAGTCTGTGGTGAAAGTCCACAGGGGGCGTA
>USFD01000128.1 GCA_900553885.1 uncultured Ruminococcus sp. | reverse complement strand
TATGCTGTATATAAAGAAAATCATATTGTATATACGGACAGAAAGGATGGATGGATTGTATGAGCGTACTGCTGCGGGTAGAGAATCTTGTAAAATATTACGGGAACAGGTCAAGTCTTACAAAAGCGCTGAATGATATATCCCTGAATGTGGAGAACGGGGAATTTACGGCAATTATGGGGGCTTCCGGTTCCGGAAAAACTACGCTTCTGAACTGTATCTCCACCATTGACCGGCCTACCGCCGGCCACATTTATATTGACGGGGTGTGCACCTCAAAGCTGAAGCGCAATGCCCTGGCGGATTTCCGCAGAGACCGGCTGGGATTTATTTTTCAGGAGTTTAATCTGCTGGATACGCTGACTGTTTCTGATAATATCGCCCTTGCTCTGCAGATTCAGAGATGTGCGCCGGAAGAAGTACGGGGAAAAGTACGGGAAGCGGCAAAAAAACTGGGAATTGAAGAGGTGCTGGACAAATATCCCTATCAGATATCCGGCGGGCAGAAGCAGAGGACTGCTGCAGCCCGGGCAATTGTTACACACCCTTCCCTGATTCTGGCTGACGAGCCTACCGGAGCGCTGGATTCCAGAAATGCGCGGCAGCTTCTGGACAGTCTGGAAAAACTGAACCGGGAGGAAAATGCAGCGATTCTGATGGTAACCCACGATCCATATACAGCAAGTTATTCATCGAGAGTTCTGTTTATCAAAGACGGCAGGCTTTTCCATGAACTGAGGCGCGGACGAGAGGACAGAAAAGCATTTTTTGAACAGATTATGAATGTGACAGCCCTTATGGGAGGTGATCTGAATTATGCTGTTTAGACTTTCTTTAAAAAATATCAGAAAGAGCATAAAAGATTATTCCATTTACTTTTTTACCCTGGTTCTGGGCGTCTGCATTTTTTATGTGTTTAATGCCATCGGCGACCAGACGGCTATGATGGAATTGTCCGGAACGAAATCCCGCATTGTACACACCATGAATACCGCGCTCTCTGGAATGAGTGTGGTTGTTTCCCTTATTCTGGGCTTTCTGATCGTCTATGCCAGCCGTTTCCTTATACGCAGGAGAAAGAAGGAACTGGGAATTTATCTTACGCTGGGTATGAGAAGAACTGCGGTGATCCGGATTCTGCTTACAGAGACACTCCTGATCGGACTTCTTTCCCTGGGCGTCGGCCTTCTGGCCGGTATCGGGCTGTCTCAGTTTATGTCACTGTTTGTGGCAAATATGTTTGAGGCGGATATGAGCCGATTTGTGTTTACCGTCTCTCTGGCGGCTATAGGAAAAACAATCTGCTATTTTGTAATTATCTATCTGGTTGTGATTGTTATGAATGTTGTAGTTGTGGCCAGATCCCGTCTGATCCGTCTGCTGGTGGCGGACCGGGTACAGGAAACGGTGCGCCTGAAAAATCCGGCGGTCAGCTGTGTCCTGTTTCTGGTAGCCTGCGGCATGCTTGCCTTTGCATACTATAATGTGACGGCCAATCAGGAGGCGATGGAGACCCAGGGAGATGTGATGCTTCAGATTGTCCTGGGAATTGTGGGAACTTTTCTTATCTTCTGGTCGGTATCCGGATTTGTTCTGGCAATTGTAAAGAAGATTCCGGGGATATACAACAGACGGCTGAATTCTTTTGTTCTGGGGGAGGTAAGCGCCCGGATCAATACTTCGGTGGCTGCGGGCACGATTATCTGCCTGCTGCTTTTTGCAACCATCTGTATCCTGTCCGCGGCATTTACTCTGAAGGCGGACCGGGACAGAAAGATGGAAAATCAGACCCCTGTGGATGTATGTATGTGGCGGTCTGTGCCGGAGGGAACAGGGTATGATCCCCGGGAAAGTGTAAGGGCGGTTCTTGAAGAAAAAGGCTTTGATATGGATGCGCTGGAGGTGCGGGGGGAGTTCGTCACATATAAGAGAGCAGAGGCAACCGAGGGTGCGGTAATGGGAAGCTTTATGGACCGTCTGCTGGAGAAGGATCCTACCTTTCGGGCCATGGCGGAAAATCCGGTGGAGATCATCCGGGCCGGGGATTACAACAAAGCGGCCGGCATATACGGTTTTGAGCCGGTAAAGCTTGGTCCGGATCAGTATGCCGTAAGCTGTGACTACCCTTCTATGCAGGAATTTTTCAATCAGGGGCTGATGGAAAACGATACAGTTGAGATCTGCGGCAGGACACTGAAAGCAGCGTATTCTGAGTGTGTGGAAGGATATATCCGGATGAGTTATTCCGAGTCCAATATGGGGCTTCTTGTAGTGCCGGACGACCTTCCTCTGACAGGACAGGACGTATTTCAGAATTATCTGATTTCGGATTATACGCCGGAATATAGTAACCGGGATTTTTGTTCCTGGATGGATGAGGGCGGATTTGAAGAACAGATCAATGCGGGTATGTCGGATCGCGGATCCGGCAGCGGGTCGGAAGATCAGGGCGTAGTCCGGATCAGTACCAGATCCCAGATTTATGACGACAGCATCGGCTCCAGCGCAATGGCAGTGTTTATTGCCCTGTATCTGGGATTTGTGTTTATTGTCAGCGGGGCGGCGATTCTTGCCCTGAAGGAAATGTCCGACGCCATAGACAGCCGGGAAAAATACAGAATTCTCAGGCAGCTGGGTGCGGGCGAGAAAGAAGTGAACCGGGCGCTTGCGGTCCAGATGGGAATATTTTTCGGTTTTCCTTTGCTTCTGGCGGCAGTGCATTCCGTTTTCGGTATTCAGGTCAGCTATACCATGCTGGGAATTTACGCTTCTGTGAAATCCCTGCCGCCGCTGATTGTTGCGGCAGTGCTGATCGGAATTCTGTACGGAGGATATTTTGCAGTATCTTACCTGTGCTGCAGACGGGTAATCCGGGAGTAACCGCAGGTGGACGTTATTTCTCTGAAATGGAAAAAATAATTATAAAAAGAGAAAAAAAGATCTCTTTCATAAAGTTGTATTGTTTTTACCCTTTAAAAGCAATACAACTTTTTATTTTTCTCCAAAAACCAGAAAAAAATTTTATAAATACTGCGAATTGTATTGAAAGTTGTTTTGTTATATAGTGTAATAGTAGACAGAATATCTTCTTTGTCAGAAGGGAAAGGAGAGCCGGATATGCAGAAAAAATATGAGACAGTTGTATTCTGGGTGCTTGATGAGATTGAAAGCGGAAATTTGAACTACGGCGACCGGCTTCCTTCTGAAAAGGATCTGATGGAAAAGTTTCAGGTGAGCCGGCAGACGATCCGCAGAGCGCTGGAAGTCCTGGCGGAAAAAGGAACCGTCGAGGGACGGAGGGGTAGCGGCACTTATGTGGCGGTTAACCGGAGGCGCCGCGAACGCAGAGAGATCCGGATTGCGGTGATGCCCACTTATGTGGATACCTATATCTTTCCGTCCATTATAAGAGGCATTGAGTCTGTGTTCTCCAGAGAGGGATGTACGCTTCAGCTTTCCGTGACCAATAATACCGTGGAGCGGGAGCGGATGTTTTTAAAGGAATTTCTCCATACGCAGTCCATTGACGGAGTGATAGCAGAGACCGTGAAAAGCGGCCTCCCAAGTCCGAATCTGGAACTGTATGACAGCCTTGAGAAGTCCGGGATTCCGGTTCTGTTTATTAACAGCTTTTACAGTGAACTTAATATTCCTCATATCAGTCTGAATGACAGAAAAGCCGGATATGCTGCCACAAAGCATCTTCTGGACTGCGGCCATACGCGGGTGGGAGGGATCTTCAAAGCAGATGACGGACAGGGCCATCTTCGGTATGCAGGATATACAGATGCCCTGATGGAACGGGATATCAAGGTCCGGGGCAGCAAGATCATTTGGATGGATTCCGAGGAGATCCGCGATATGGAAGAAGACGGAGGCCGGATTCTGAAACGGCTGAAAGGCTGCACGGCCTGTGTGTGCTACAACGACGAGATTGCAAATCATCTGGTGGGGATTCTTACAAAAGCAGGACTGCGGGTTCCAAGGGATATCTCCATTGTTGGAATTGATAATTCCAGTCTGGCACAGTTCTGCAGCGTGCCTCTTACATCGGTGCGCAACCCGGTAGAAGAGCTGGGACGCGCGGCGGCGGAATGCATGGTCGCAAAGATCTGCAGGAACCAGGAGATGAAAACGGAAGAATTTGAACCGGAACTTGTAATGCGCAATTCTGTCCGGGTGCTCAGCGAGGTATCCTGACAAAGAAGATTATTTGATAAAAACACCGGAAAAGACACGGTGTTTAAAAATAGAAAGGAGATAAAAATTATGCTGGAACAATTAAAAAAAGAAGTGTATGAGGCAAACATGCTGCTTCCCAAGTACAATCTGGTAACATTTACATGGGGAAATGTCAGCGGAATCGACAGGGAGTCAGGACTCTTTGTTATTAAGCCAAGCGGTGTGGAGTATGATCTTCTCAAACCGGAGGACATGGTTGTTATGGATCTCCAGGGAAACAAAGTAGAGGGCAAATACAAACCGTCCTCTGACACACCGACCCATCTGGTGCTGTACAATCGTTTCAAGGATATCGGCGGCGTGGTTCATACTCATTCTCCGTGGGCTACAAGCTGGGCTCAGGCAGGACGTGATATTCCCTGCTATGGAACAACACATGCAGACTATATCTATGGCGAGATTCCGTGTGTGCGTAATCTGACGAAAGAAGAGATCGAGGAAGCTTACGAGAAAAACACAGGGGTTCTGATTGCAGATGAATTTGAAGCAAGAAAGAAAGATCCTATTGCCGTACCGGCAGTACTGTGTAAGAACCATGGAGTATTTACATGGGGTAAAGATGCGCACGAAGCGGTCCACAATGCAGTTGTGGCGGAAGAAGTAGCAAAGATGGCTGCAAGATGCGAGATGATTAATCCGAACGTAACACCGGCTCCCCAGGAGCTTCAGGACAAACATTATTACAGAAAACATGGAGCAAATGCATACTACGGACAGAACTAATACAGCGTCCGTCATGAAATCAGCTGAAATCTGTAACAGATAAGAGGGACAGCCACGCTGCCCTGAATTATAAAAAAATTTCAAAACAGGAGGAAAACAAACATGCTGAAACAAAAGGAGTACAAATTCTGGTTCTGCACAGGCTCTCAGGACTTATACGGAGATGAGTGCCTTGCAAAAGTTGCTGAGCATTCCAAAATTATTGTTGAAAAAATCAACGAGTCCGGGCTGCTTCCCTACGAAGTAGTATGGAAACCGACCCTGATCACAAACGAACTGATCAGAAAGACATTCAATGAGGCAAATGTAGATGAGAACTGTGCAGGCGTTATCACATGGATGCATACATTCTCACCGGCAAAATCCTGGATCCTGGGCCTTCAGGAATACAGAAAGCCGCTGCTTCATCTGCACACCCAGTTCAACCAGGAGATTCCGTACGACACCATCGATATGGACTTTATGAACGAGAACCAGTCTGCTCACGGCGACCGCGAGTACGGCCATATCTTCAGCCGTCTCGGAATCGAGCGTAAGATCGTTGTAGGCCACTGGACAGATGAAAACGTACTGAAGAAAATCGCATCCTGGATGCGTACGGCAGTAGGTATTATCGAAAGCAGCCATGTACGTATTATGAGAGTTGCAGACAACATGAGAAACGTTGCTGTTACAGAAGGCGACAAAGTTGAGGCACAGATCAAATTCGGATGGGAAGTTGATGCTTATCCGGTAAATGAGATCGCAGAGGCAGTAGAAGCAGTCAGCGAAAGCGATGTGAAAGCTCTGACAGATGAATACTATGATACCTATGAGATCCTTCTGGAAGGAAGAGATGCAGACGAGTTCAGAAAACATGTGGCAGTACAGGCACAGATCGAGCTTGGATTCGAGCGCTTCCTGGAAGAGAAAAACTATCAGGCAATCGTTACACACTTCGGCGATCTGGGCGCTTTAAAACAGCTCCCGGGACTTGCAATCCAGAGACTGATGCAGAAAGGCTACGGCTTCGGCGCTGAGGGAGACTGGAAGACAGCCGGTATGGTCCGCATTATGAAGATCATGACAGAGGGTATGAAAGATGCAAAGGGAACTTCCTTTATGGAAGATTATACATACAATCTGGTACCGGGCAAGGAAGGAATCCTTGAGGCTCATATGCTTGAGGTGTGCCCGACAATCGCTGACGGCCCCATCAGCATCAAGGTAAATCCGCTTTCCATGGGTGACAGAGAAGATCCGGCAAGACTGGTATTCACATCCAAAGAAGGACCGGCAGTTGCCACATCTCTGATTGACCTGGGCGACAGATTCCGCCTGATCATCAATGATGTAAACTGCAAGAAGACAGAGAAACCGATGCCGAAGCTCCCGGTTGCAACTGCATTCTGGACACCGGAGCCGAACCTGCAGACAGGTGCCGAGGCATGGATCCTCTGCGGCGGAGCTCACCACACAGCATTCTCCTATGACCTGACATCCGAGCAGATGGGAGACTGGGCAGCAGCTATGGGTATCGAGGCTGTTTACATTGACAAAGATACAACCATCCGCAATCTGAAGAATGAGCTGAGATGGAACAGCATCGCATTCAGAAAATAGTTCGCGGTTTACAACCTGCCTGTCCGACGGTATAATAACAAAAGAGGCGGTGCCGGCAATCCGGCACCGCTATATAAAACAGTCGGAAAAGGAGCAGAAATCATGAGTATAAAAATTGGGATTGCAGGGTACGGCAACCTGGGAAGAGGCGTGGAATGCGCTGTAAAACAGAACCCGGATATGACTCTTGCGGCGGTATTTACCCGCAGAAATCCGGAGGATGTTAAGATCCTTACAGAGGGTGTGCCGGTATGCCGGATGGAGGACGCCGGAGAATGGAAAGATAAGATTGACGTTATGATCCTCTGCGGAGGAAGCGCAACGGATCTTCCGGAACAGACGCCGGCTCTTGCAAAGATGTTTCATGTGATTGACAGCTTTGACACCCATGCCAGAATACCGGAACACTATGCGAATGTTGACGCGGCCGCAAAAGAAGGGGGAAAAGTAGGAATCATTTCCGTGGGCTGGGATCCGGGAATGTTCTCTCTGAACAGACTCTATGCCAACGCGATTCTTCCGGAGGGAAAGGATTAT
>USFD01000127.1 GCA_900553885.1 uncultured Ruminococcus sp. | reverse complement strand
TTTCGCTGTTATTTGCGATCCAGAATCTGAAACCGTCTCCGTTCTGTCTTCTGGACGAGATTGAGGCGGCGCTGGACGACAACAATGTAACTCGGTTTGCCCAGTATCTTCACAAGCTGACGAAGAATACGCAGTTTATTGTAATTACTCACAGGCGGGGAACTATGTCTTCGGCGGACCGTCTGTATGGAATCACAATGCAGGAAAAAGGTGTGTCAACTCTGGTATCAGTGGATCTGCTGGAGGATGAGCTGGACAAATAGGCGGAGAAACGTAAAGAAATAGTAAGGAAAGGCGGAAATGCTGAAATGGAAGAAAAAAAAGGATTTTTCAGGCGTCTGGTCTCCGGCCTGACAAAGACAAGAGATAATATTGTTTCCGGAATGGACAGTATCTTTCACGGATTTTCCAAAATAGACGATGACTTTTATGAGGAGCTGGAAGAACAGCTTATTATGGGAGATCTGGGGGTACACGCCACGATGGAGATCCTGGATGACCTGAGGCAGAAGGTGAAGGAACAACACATCCGGGAGCCCATTGCGTGCAGACAGCTGCTTATCGACAGCATTAAGGAGCAGATGGATGTAGGCGAGACGGCTTATGAATTTGAAAACCGGACTTCTGTTGTATTTGTAATCGGAGTAAACGGTGTGGGAAAAACCACGACCATTGGCAAACTTGCAGGCAAGCTGAAGCAGCAGAATAAAAAAGTTGTGCTGGCCGCGGCAGATACCTTCCGTGCAGCGGCAGGCGAGCAGCTGAAAGAGTGGGCCAACCGTGCCGGAGTCGACATGATCGGCGGACAGGAAGGTGCGGATCCGGCATCTGTCGTCTATGACGCAGTGGCTGCGGCCAGAGCAAGAAAGGCAGATGTGCTTCTGTGCGATACTGCAGGGAGACTTCATAACAAAAAGAATCTGATGGAGGAACTGAAAAAAATCAACCGGGTCATTGACCGGGAGTATCCGGAAGCATTTCGGGAAACTCTCGTTGTGCTGGACGCCACAACCGGGCAGAACGCCCTTGCCCAGGCGAGGGAATTTAACGAGGTGGCAGAGATAACCGGAGTAATTCTGACAAAGATGGACGGGACGGCCAAGGGAGGAATTGCAGTCGCCATACAGGCGGAGCTTGGCATCCCTGTTAAATATATCGGAGTAGGTGAGTCAATCGACGATCTGCAGAAATTTGATTCGGAAGAGTTTGTAAACGCCCTGTTTTATAAAGGGGAGGAATAAACTGTCCGGAAAGGCAGATCCGAAACAGTGAGTCTAGAAACAGAAAGAAGGATAGGAAATGTTGACATTGGAGAAATTTGAAGAGGCAAGTGAACTTGTCAAAAGGGTGACCAACCCTACAAAGCTTGTTTACAGTGATTATCTGAGCGAGCAGTGCGGCGGAAAAGTATACTTAAAGCCTGAAAATATGCAGCACACAGGCGCCTACAAGATCAGAGGGGCATATTATAAGATCAGTACCCTCAGTGAAGAGGAAAGAGAAAGAGGGCTGATTACGGCATCAGCCGGCAATCACGCGCAGGGCGTGGCATTTGCGGCGAAAAAGTTCGGCTGCAAAGCAACCATTGTTATGCCCACAGTAACGCCTCTGATTAAAGTGAACCGGACAAAAAGCTATGGTGCGGATGTGGTCCTTTACGGAGATGTATACGACGACGCATATGAATATGCATGCAAACTGGCAGAGGAAAACGGTTATACCTTCGTTCATCCCTTCAATGATCTGGACGTATCTGCCGGACAGGGAACGATTGCGATGGAGATCGTGCAGGAACTTCCGACGGTTGACTATATTCTTGTCCCGGTAGGGGGCGGCGGACTGATTGCAGGAGTTTCGACTCTGGCAAAGATGCTGAATCCCAAGATCAAAATTATCGGTGTAGAGCCGGCAGAAGCGGCGAGCATGACAGCAGCGCTTCAGGCGGGAGAAGTAGTGGAACTGGAGTCTGCCAATACGATTGCCGATGGCACGGCGGTAAAGGCAGTAGGCGACAAGATCCTTCCCTATGTCCGGGATAATGTGGACGAGATGCTTCTGGTAGAAGATGATGAGCTGATCGGTGCATTTCTGGATATGGTAGAAAATCATAAGATGATCGTAGAAAACTCCGGTCTGCTTTCCGTGGCGGCTCTCAAGCAGCTGGACTGTAAAGGCAAGAAAGTTGTGTGTATCTTAAGCGGCGGAAATATGGATGTAATTACAATGTCTTCCATTGTTCAGCACGGCCTGATTCAGAGAGATAGAATCTTCTCGGTATCCGTGCTCCTGCCGGATAAGCCCGGAGAGCTGGTTCAGGTTGCAAAAACCATAGCAGATGAGCAGGGCAATGTAATCAAGCTGGAACATAATCAGTTTGTCAGCACAAACAGAAATGCGGCAGTGGAACTGCGTATCACAATGGAGGCATTTGGCACAGAACATAAAAACAGAATTCTTGACGCACTGGAAAAAGCAGGATTCCGTCCCAAACTGATCAGTGCAAAACTTTATTAAAAGGGGACGGAGCCTTTTCCGAAGGGGTCAGTCCCCTTTGGAGAGAATTATCAGAAAGGAGCCGAATATGTCCAGGCGAATACCGAAACCAGGCGATATTTACAAACATTTTAAAGGAAAACAATATAAGATTCTGCATATTGCCGTCAGCACGGAGACCGGTGAGGATGTTGTCGTCTTTGAGACACTTCAGGGAGAACATCAGGTGTATGTAAGTCTTCTGGAATCGTTCCTGAGTCCTCTGGATACCGGAAAGTATCCGCATACGGACCAGAAGTACCGGTTTGAACTCTGCCGGAATCAGACGGACGAGCACAGCCTGAAAAAGCTGCGTCACGGAAATACGACGGAGCTGATTCTTGAATTCCTTGATCTGGATGATAATGAATCACGGGCGGAGTTCCTGCAGAAACATCAGACCCAGATTGACAGCAGGTTTCTGACGGCTGCTGCGGAGAGTCTGGAATTTACGGAGAGAGCGGAAACGTTGGAAGAAAGGTATGCCGCTCTCCTGAGATTTCTGAAAACAAAAATGAAGTATGAAGGCGGACGCCTGAGATAAAAAAATAAAGGGATTCCCGGTTTGATCCGTCCCCCTGCCGGTCTGGCAAGGGGACGGCTGTTTTCAGCCGGTGATCCCTTTTTTATTTTCGGGCTTTATATTTATCCAGCAGAGTGTGAATCTTATCAGTAGGATTCATAACTGCTCCGATGGTGATATCGTGGTTGAAAGAGTCAATGATCAGTGCCAGAAACTTGCTCATATCCGCTTCGATAAAGTAGGGTTTCTCATAGAGCTCCGGCGGAAGATATGTCAGATTTGTTGTAACAACCTTATCGATATAACCTTTATTGTAATAATCGTCAAATTTGGAAAATCCGTCCGTAAACAGACCGAAAGTTGTGCAGACAAATACCCGGGCCGCGTTACGGTTTTTCAGCTGTTTTGCCACATCCAGCATACTTTCTCCGGACGAAATCATATCGTCTACAATTATTACATCCATTCCGGATACATCATCACCCAGAAATTCATGCGCCACAATAGGATTTTTTCCGTTTACTATTCTGGAATAATCCCTTCTCTTATAGAACATACCCATATCAACGCCCAGTACATTTGAAAAATAAACGGCGCGGTGCATTGCACCCTCGTCCGGACTGACAATCATCAGATGTCCCTTGTCCGGCTTCAGATCCGGTACGGCGTGAAAGAGAGCCTTCATAAACTGGTACGGCGGATTGAAACTGTCAAATCCGCTGAGGGGAATGGCATTCTGTACCCGGGGATCATGAGCGTCAAATGTAATGATATTGGAGACACCCATTGCATTTAATTCTTTCAGAGCCAGCGCGCAGTCCAGAGATTCTCTTCTGGTCCGTTTATGCTGACGGCTTTCGTACAAAAACGGCATAATTACATTAATGCGTTTCGCTTTTCCGGTTGCCGCGGAGATAATGCGTTTCAGATCCTGATAGTGGTCATCCGGAGACATGTAGTTCAGATGGCCGCTCACTGTATAGGTGAGGCTGTAATTGCATACATCTGTCATAATAAAAAGGTCTGTACCGCGGATGGTCTCTCTGAGAATACCCTTTGCCTCCCCGGTTCCGAAACGGGGGCAGCAGCAGTCAACCAGATAATTGTTTGATTTGTAGTTGACATAAAGAGATGATTCGGAAACTTCGTTGATTGTGTTTTCACGGAAAGAAACAATATAATCATTTACCTTCTGTCCCAGATCGCGGCAGCTTTCCATTGCTACGATTTTCAGTGGGGCTACGGGAAGAGTTCTTTCCAGCAGTTCAATATTTGACATGATTTTCTCCTGTATGAATCTAGATTTGAGTGCTGCCCTGGCCGGTATAAAGCTGTCCGGTCAAGGCGTGTCCGCCGTATGAACATGAGGATACGGCAGGAAAACACATATAATTTATATCATTTTTTATATCGAAATTCAAGCATGCCTTTGCGTGAAATGGGAATTATGTTATACTTACAGGGAGGCTGTTCCGGATAACTGGCGGAAACAGATTCGGAAAACATAAGCGGTTTTAGAGGAGAGTACTGGAATAGATGAAGAAACATATACACAATATCGCAGCTGTTGAAGAAGGCAGTATTGCCTGGGAACTGGGGATAGAACCGGGCGACAGGCTTCTGTCAATTGACGGACATGAAATAGAAGATATTTTCGATTACCAGTTTTATGTGGAAGAAGAAGAACTCCTGCTTCTGATCGAAAAGAAGAACGGGGAAGAATGGGAGCTGGAAATCGAAAAGGACCCGGACGAGCAGCTGGGAATTACATTTGAACAGGGCCTTATGGACGAGTACCATTCCTGCCGGAATAAGTGCATCTTCTGCTTTATTGATCAGATGCCTCCGGGAATGCGGGATACGCTGTATTTTAAAGATGATGATTCACGTCTGTCTTTTCTCCAGGGGAATTATATTACGCTGACAAATATGAGCGACAGGGACGTAGAAAGGATTGTCCGGTACCGCCTGGAGCCAATCAATATTTCTTTTCACACCACAAATCCGGAACTGCGCTGCAGGATGCTCCATAACCGGTTTGCCGGAGACGCGCTGAAAAAAGTGGATATTCTGTATCAGGGCGGCATTGAGATGAACGGACAGATTGTTCTGTGCCGGGGAATTAACGACGGGGAAGAACTGGAGAAAAGCATCCGGGATCTGGGGAAATATCTTCCTCTCCTGAAAAGTGTCTCTGTTGTGCCGGTAGGTCTTACAAAGTACAGAGAAGGGCTGTATCCTCTGGAACCCTTTACAAAAGAAGATGCAGAAAAGGTACTGGATGTGATTCATCGCTGGCAGAAAAAATTCTATGAGGAATATGGGATTCATTTTATTCATGCCGGGGATGAGTGGTATCTTCTGGCGGAGGAAGAGGTGCCGGAAGAGGAGCGCTATGACGGGTATCTCCAGCTGGAAAACGGAGTGGGAATGCTCCGGCTTCTGCTCAATGAATTTGAAGACGCATATCAGAAACTGCAGGGAGGAAATCAAAAAGGCGAGCTGTCCATCGCAACGGGAAAACTGGCATATCCGTATCTTGTCCGGATGGCCCGGCGGATGGAGGAAAAGTATCCGGAGATTCACATCCATGTATACTGGATCCGCAATGACTTTTTCGGAGAGCGGATTACTGTATCGGGACTCGTTACCGGACAGGATATTGTCTCTCAGCTGAAGGACAGAAAACTGGGCAGCCGGCTGCTGATTCCGTGCAGTATGATGAAGGCGGACGCAGATGTTTTCCTGGATGATTATACGGTAAAAGAACTGTCCGAAGCTTTACAAGTGCGGGTTGATATTGTAAAATCAAGCGGACAGGATCTGGTTGATTCGATATTAAATGAAGAGATAAAGGAAGGAAATGATAGATGAGTAAACCGGTAGTTGCAATTGTCGGGCGTCCGAATGTAGGAAAATCTACTTTATTCAACGCTCTGGCAGGAGAAAAAATTTCTATCGTGAAAGACACTCCGGGGGTTACACGGGACAGAATTTATGCGGATGTAACCTGGCTGGATAAAGAATTTACAATGATTGACACAGGGGGAATTGAGCCGGACAGCAAGGATGTGATCCTTTCCCAGATGAGAGAGCAGGCACAGATCGCCATAGATACGGCGGATGTGATTCTGTTCCTGACAGATGTAAGGCAGGGACTGGTGGACGCGGACTCCAAAGTGGCCGACATGCTCAGAAGATCCGGAAAACCGGTTATCCTCGTAGTAAATAAAGTGGATAATTTTGAAAAATACATGCCGGATGTATATGAATTTTATAATCTTGGAATCGGAGAACCGATCCCAATTTCCGCAGCCAACAGACAGGGTCTTGGAGATATGCTGGATGAGGTGATCAAAGAGTTCCCAGATAAGAGCGAGGAGGAAGATCAGGACGATATCCCGAAGATCGCCATCGTAGGAAAGCCAAACGTTGGAAAATCTTCTCTGATCAACAAACTTCTTGGTGAGGAGCGTGTGATCGTATCCAACATTGCGGGAACTACACGTGATGCCATTGATACCAAGGTTACCTGGAACAATAAGGATTATGTATTTATTGATACTGCAGGACTTCGCCGTAAAGGAAAAGTAAAAGAAGAGATCGAGCGCTACAGTGTTATCCGTACAGTAACAGCTGTAGAGCGTGCAGATGTGGTCGTAGTTGTGATCGATGCTTCCGAGGGAGTTACCGAGCAGGATGCAAAGATCGCGGGAATCGCCCATGACAGAGGAAAAGGTATCATTGTAGCTGTAAACAAATGGGATGCCATTGAGAAAAATGACAAGACCATCTACAAGCATACAGAGAAGATCCGTCAGATCCTTTCCTTTATGCCGTATGCACAGATTATTTTTATTTCTGCAAAAACAGGCCAGAGACTTCCGAAGCTCTTTGAGAATATCGATACAGTTATCGAGAATCAGACACTCCGTATCCAGACTGGTGTTCTCAATGAGATCCTTTCCGAGGCAGTTGCTCTCCAGCAGCCGCCGTCCGACCGTGGTAGAAGACTGAAGATCTTCTATATGACACAGGTTGCGGTAAAACCGCCGACATTTG
>USFD01000126.1 GCA_900553885.1 uncultured Ruminococcus sp. | reverse complement strand
TTCTCAGGTTCTGTTATTTTTCTTAACTCATGGAACGGAATCAGAATTCCCTGTCCTCTTCTTCTGAATCCGTCTTACAAAAACTTTTCTATCTTCTGTTTTCCGTTCCTGCTGTCAGAGATTTCATTCGGCAAATCCGAATTACAGGGTATCGCCTCGTTTGATGTATCCGGGTTTGTCCGGGGAAGCGATAATTCTCTTGCCGCGGATCAGTTTTGCGTGTTTGTCCACGACCAGATTTTCCGCATGTACACCTTTTCCGATTATAACATCGGATGAGATAACGCAGTTTTTAATAACAGCGCCTTCCTTGATTACACAGCCTCTTCCGATTACGGAGTTCTCGATGGTGCCTTCGATCAGACATCCGTTGGATACAACGGAAGACTTTACAGAGCTCCCTTCGAAATACTGTGTCGGGCAGGAATCGTTGGTACGTGTGTAAATCGGCCAGTCATTTACGAAAAGAGTTGTAGCATTCTTCAGATCGATCAATGACATATTGGCATCATAGTAGCTCTTGAAGTCTGTAATGGATGCAAAGTATCCGCGATGGGGAACAGCACGTACATCCAGTTCCTGGCATGCTTCGTCCACAATATCAACAAGAGAGTACATAGCGGACATCTTGTGCGCTTTGCTTACCAGATCCAGGAAGAGCTCTTTTTTCATTACATAGGTATCCATGAAAATATTTTTATTTTTTGCATTTCCGCGATTCGGCTGGATGGCGTCCACACCTTTCTGACGGTTGATGTCCAGTGTGTAGCAGCTTAAGAATTCTTCTTTTGCATTGTCTACAGAGTGGTACATCAGAGTAATGTCAGCGCCTGATTCGATGTGTGTCTTCAGCAGGCTGCTGTAGTCAGCCGTATAAACCATATAGCTTGGTGCGATTACCACATAAGGATAAGGCACGCTGTTGAGTACATCAATATTTTCGATATATGCGGCAATATCTGTATTGTAGATATCGCTTACCATGTTGGATTCTGTATATAATATATGAAGTTTTCCGCGCTTTGAGTTAATGTTATAGTGGCGGCCGGTTCCCAGATGTTCCGTCAGGGACCGGGGTTTTCTTCTGATATATACCTGGATCGTGTCAATCCCGCTGTTGCTCATGTTAGAGATCGGAAAATCTATTACACGATATCTTCCGAGGAAAGAAAATGCTCCTACAGGACGATATGCCTGAAGGCCGTCCACCTGAATGTGGTTGCCGGCAAAATTAACAATTCCAAATGCCTTACTCATATTATTCTTCCCCCTTTACACGTTTTGCGACAAGTTCGATATGTTCGCTGTCCGGGCTTCCTACAACAGCGTTTTTGCCGATTTTTATATTGTCAGCCACAAGAGCGCGCTGAACGACAGCCCCTTCTTCAACTTCCGAACCGGGCATAAGTACAGTATCGATGACTTTTGCGCCGGGTCCGACTTTTGCGCCGGTGAAAAGAACGGAATTCTTTACTAGTCCGTTAATCTGGCATCCCTGTGTGATGAATGCATTTTCAATATCTGCTTCAGCCCCGATGTACTGGGGAAGAGAGGTTACATCTTCTGTATAGATCTTCCATGTGGGATCATTGAGGTCCAGCTCATTATTCTTGTCCAGAAGATCCATATTTGCTTCCCAGAGCGAATCGATGGTTCCGACATCTTTCCAGTATCCTTTATATTTATATGCATACAGGCTCTTACCGTCATTTAAAAGAGCAGGAATAATATCCTTGCCAAAGTCATGTGAGGAATCCGGATCCTTCATATCTGTCATAAGAAGTTTGCGGAGAAGTTTCCAGTTAAAAATATAGATTCCCATAGACGCCAGATTGCTCTTCGGTTTTTCCGGCTTTTCTTCAAATTCCACAATGCGTCCGGTATCATCTGTATTCATAATACCGAAGCGGCTTGCTTCCTTCATCGGAACTTCAATTACTGCGATAGTAGCATCTGCATTATGTTCTTTGTGATAAGCAAGCATCTTGGCGTAATTCATTTTATAAATATGGTCTCCGGAGAGAATAAGAAGATATTCCGGAGAATATGTATCAATAAAATCAATGTTCTGTGAAATTGCATCTGCAGTTCCTCTGTAAACATCAAGATTGGCATCTGCTTTCTCACGGGGGGGAAGAACATATACTCCGCTGTCTTTTGCATCAAGACCCCAGCGGCGTCCTGCCGCGACATAGCTGTTCAGGAGAATAGATTCATACTGGGTAAGAACCCCGACTACATCGATACCACTGTTTGCACAGTTGCTGAGCGGAAAATCAATGATACGGTATTTCCCGCCATATGAAACGGCAGGTTTAGCTACCTTTTTTGTCAGTTCATGCAGACGAGTCCCCCGGCCACCAGCCAAAATCATAGCTAACATGTTATTTTGCTTCATAGTGAGCCCTCTCTTTCATATTACTGCCCTATATTATACAATTTTTTGCTGGAATTTTCCACATTTTTGTGCGAAAAAACCAGTATTATTAAAAGAATATCACAATGTTCTTATGCAAAACACCTGCATTTTTAAAATCTATGTGAAGTTGTATTAAAAGTAAGTACAAATTCGGAGGAATATGAGAGTTTATTCAGAGAGAACAGTGCATACAGGAGCTGAAAAAGACAGGAAAAAAACACCCTATTTTTCCGGAACAGAAGGTTTTGGTTTTGTGCATTTTGATGATTGACAATAATTTTAAATCTTTATACTATATTGTTAGTTACCGAACAAATTATATTTATACATGGGGATTACCCCTCGGATACGGCCTCCGGCGGATTCCGGACGGCGCGGGCGCAGCTGCTATCAGGACAGACGCCGTGCCGCGGGAAAAACCGGCGGCATTCTTTAAGTTGGAAGGGATGTGCGAAAAGGATGTGTTTCAGTGAAAAACGGGAGAATTCTGACAGCGGTCATGATGTGGGCAGGCTGATTAATACGCTCTCCCATCAGCTGAAACGGCAGATGTGTATTCATGAAGGGGAGGACAGTCTGACCACAAACATGCAGAGACTTGTGCTGCATTATATTCTGTTTCAGTCTCTTGAAAGAGATATTTATCAGAAAGATGTGGAAAAAGAGTTTCAGATCCGCAGATCCACTGCAACGGGCACCCTCCAGATCCTGGAGAAAAACGGCTTTATCATAAGAGAGCCGGTGAAGCAGGACGCAAGGCTTAAGAAGCTGGTGCCTACGGAAAAGGCCCGCGGGGTGCGTCAGCATATACTGGGGAATATCCGTTATATTGAAGAGCTGCTTGCCAGGGGGATCCCGGAGGAAAAGCTTTCCGTATGCAGGGAAGTACTGGAACAGATGTCCGCGAATTTGTCGGGTGATGAAAAAAGGAGAGAGGAGATAACAGACCATGAATAGAAAATTACTTCGTTCTGTCAGGGAATATAAGCGGGAATCCTTCCTGACGCCCGTGCTGGTTTGTCTGGAAGTGCTGATGGAAGTCCTGATTCCGCTGCTGATGGCAAAGATCATCGACGTGGGAATCATGGAAGGGGATATGGCCTATATTATTAAAATGGGACTCCTGCTTATAGTCATGGCTATGCTGGCACTTGTATTCGGCGCAAAAGCCGGACAGCTTGGCGCGATTGCGTCTTCGGGGTATGCGAAGAATCTGCGCCATGATATTTTTTACAAAGTACAGGATTTTTCATTTGGAAATATTGATCATTTTTCCACATCAAGTCTTGTAACACGAATGACCACAGATATTACAAACGTACAGATGGCGTATATGTTTACGATCCGCCTGCTGGCAAGAGCTCCGATCATGATTATACTTTCACTGATCATGACTCTGACAATCAATGTAACGATTGCCGTTATTATGCTGATTACCGTGCCCATTCTGGGAGGTACGCTGATTTTTATTGCAAAGAAGGCTCATCCTCATTTCGTCCAGGTATTTGATGAATATGATGTGCTGAACAATACGGTGCAGGAGAACGTAAATGCGGCCAGAGTGGTAAAGGCATATGTGCGCGCTGACCACGAGGTGGAAAAGTTCGGTAAAGTTTCAACCATCGTATTCAAGCTTTTTACAAAAGCAGAGAAAATTGTGGCATGGAACTCACCGGTTATGCAGTTTACGGTATATGCGGTAGTTATTATTATGGTCCTGATCGGCGGGGAAAGTATTATTAACGGCTCAATGCAGACCGGAGAGCTGACCAGTGTAATCGTGTATGCGCTTCAGATACTTATGTCGCTGATGATGGTTACATTTGTGTTCACAATGATTATGATTGCGGAAGCTTCTACAGACCGTATTACGGAAGTGCTGGAAGAAGTGCCGGAGATGGAAGACGCGGCAGATGCTGTTACAGATGTGGCAAATGGAGATATTGATTTTGAACATGTGAATTTCAGTTATTCCGGCGAGGGCGGAAATCTTTCGCTGAAAGACGTAAATCTGCACATCAAAAGCGGGCAGATTGTGGGAATTATCGGCGGCACGGGAAGTGCCAAATCCACACTTGTGCAGCTGATTCCCAGACTTTACGATGTGACCGGAGGATGTGTGAAAGTCGGCGGTGTGGATGTGCGCAGGTACAGTCTGGAATCGCTGCGCGACCAGGTATCTATGGTGCTTCAGAAAAATGTGCTCTTTACCGGAAGCATTTATGAAAATGTGCGCTGGGGAGATGAGAATGCCAGCGACGAAGAGGTTCAGAGAGTCTGTAAACTGGCTCAGGCCGACAGCTTTATTCAGGAGTTCCCGGCCGGATATAATACAATGATTGTTGAGGGCGGAAATAATGTGTCCGGCGGTCAGAAGCAGAGACTATGTATTGCCAGAGCGCTGCTGAAAAAACCGAAGATTCTGATTCTTGACGATTCTACCAGCGCGGTGGATACAAGGACAGATGCCCTGATCCGTCAGGCATTCCGCGAAGAGATACCGGATACAACCAAGATTATCATTGCTCAGAGAATTTCTTCCGTGGAAGATGCAGATGTGATTATTGTTATGGATAATGGAGAGATCAACGGCATCGGTACTTCCGAGGAACTTCTCCGGACGAATAAGATTTATCAGGAAGTATATGAATCTCAGGTGAAAGGAGGCGCTGAAAATGAGTGATCAGACAAAGAACAGCCAGGTGCAGTCAAATGAAGGTGCATCCCAGAACGGACAGCCGGCTCAGGAACGCTCCGGAGGCGGTCCGGCGATCACAAAAGGAACGTTAAAGACGGCGAAGCGCCTGCTTGGATATGTGACGAAAACCTATAAGGTGCAGTTCATCATTGTTCTGTTCTGTATACTGTTGAGTTCCATTGCGTCGATTTCTGTGTCGCTGTCACTGAAGTTTCTGCTGGATGATTTTATCATTCCGCTGATCGGACAGAAAAATCCGGACTATACGGAACTGTATATGGCGCTGACCGTACTGGGAACCATATTCCTTTTCGGAGTAATTGCGACATTTGTATACAGCCGGATGATGGTTGTGATCGGGCAGGGCGTATTAAAGCGCGTGCGTGACGAAATGTTTGAACACATGCAGACGCTGCCGATCCGATACTTTGATCAGAATACAAACGGCTCAATCATGAGTCTTTATACCAATGATACGGATACCCTGCGTCAGATGATCAACCAGTCGATTCCGCAGGTACTGATGTCAACATTTACAATTGTAGTTACGTTTATTTCCATGCTTGTTCTCAGCCCGATTCTGACAGTTCTGGCAGTGCTGATGATTTTTATCATGATTCTGGTATCCCGCAAGGTGGCCGGAAACAGTGGAAAATATTTTATCCGCCAGCAGCTGGATCTGGCCGATATTACCGGATTTGTTGAAGAACGGATGAACGGCCAGAGAGTGATCAAAGTTTTCAATCACGAGAAGATTTCCGAGCAGGAGTTTGATGTACTGAATGAAAAACTGTTTACAAGCGCATCAAATGCACATACATTTGCCAGTATGATGGGACCGATCATTGGAAATCTGGGCAACCTTCAGTTTGTGCTTACTGCCGTATTTGGCGGATTCCTCTCTGTTATGGGAATCGGAAATATCACCCTGGGAGTTATGGCTTCCTATCTGCAGTTTACGAAGAGTTTTACACAGCCTTTTATGCAGATTGCCCAGCAGTTTAACTCCATTATTATGGCGTTAGCCGGCGCGGAGCGTATTTTCCATATGGTGGATGAGGAGCCGGAGGTTGACGATGGTTATGTAACCCTTGTTAATGCGAAGAAAGACGCTGACGGAAATATTACTGAGTGCAAGGAGCGCACCGGGCTGTGGGCATGGAAACATCCCCATCAGGCGGACGGTACAGTCACTTATCAGGAACTCAGAGGCGATGTCCGGTTCTATGATATGACATTCGGATATACACCGGATCATATGGTTCTCCACAATCTGACCCTGTATGCAAAACCGGGACAGAAGCTGGCTTTCGTCGGCTCTACCGGAGCAGGAAAGACAACGATTACCAACCTGATTAACCGCTTCTATGATGTGGCAGATGGAAAGATCCGGTATGATGATATTAATATCAACAAAATCAAGAAAGCCGACCTGAGACGTTCCCTGGGAATTGTACTGCAGGATACACATCTGTTCACGGGAACAATTATGGAGAACATCCGCTACGGAAAACTGGACGCTACGGACGAAGAAGTGGTAAAGGCGGCAAAACTTGCCCATGCGGACGGGTTTATCCGTATGCTGCCTCAGGGATATGACACCCACTTAAGCGGCGACGGAGAAGAACTGTCCCAGGGACAGAGACAGCTGCTTGCCATTGCAAGAGCTGCAATTGCAGATCCGCCGGTACTGATTCTGGATGAGGCCACCTCTTCCATTGATACCCGGACGGAGAGTATTGTCCAGAAGGGCATGGATAACCTGATGAAAGGACGTACTGTATTTGTTATTGCCCACAGATTGTCCACAATCCGGAACAGTGATGCGATCATGGTACTTGAACACGGCCGTATCATAGAGAGAGGTACGCATGAAGAACTGCTCAAGCTGAAAGGAACGTATTATCAGTTGTATACCGGAAAGCTGGAGTTGTCTTAAATTCTATTCGGATTTGTCGAAGGGGGCATCCGTTGAGAAATATCCGAAAATATCCGGGGCT
>USFD01000125.1 GCA_900553885.1 uncultured Ruminococcus sp. | reverse complement strand
GGAACACCTTCCTTTGTGCTATTGGTTTTGGTCGACTAATATAATAACACAAAACCGGTGTTCCCTTTTCTATGTGCCCTACAAAAATTTTACGCTAGCGCTTATATTTATGTTAAATTCTTATTTTTTGTCTATTTACTCTTTTACACTTCCTACCGCCACACCCTGCACAATCTGCCTCGAAAGGATCAGATACACGATGATCACCGGGAAGATGGAGAACGCGATTGCCATATACACCTGCCCCATATCGAACTTCAGCCAGTCTGCGGCACGCAGCTGCGCGATCAGGATCGGCAGTGTCTTTTTATTATCCTCATGCAGGATCAGCGCCGGCGTAAAGTAATTATTCCAGCTGCTTACAAATGTAAAGATTGCCTGTACCGCGATGGCCGGTTTCATAAGCGGAAGCACGATATGGTTAAATGTCCGGAACTCGCCTGATCCGTCAATTCTCGCCGCCTCTATCAGGGCAAGCGGCAGGGTGCTTTCCATATACTGCTTCATGTAGAAAAATGTAACCGGTGCTGCGATTGTCGTACATATAAGCGGTATAAATGAATCTTCAAGGCCCATACCGGATACAAGCTGTACAAATCCAAGCGCCGTCACCTGTGTCGGGATCATCATGACCATCAGGATAAACGGATAGATATATTTCTTCAGCCTGAACTCATATGCATGGATGGCATATGCCGTCATCGTCGAAAAATACACGCTCAGTACTGCGCTCGATCCGGCAATAATCAGACTGTTGAGCATGCCCCGCACAATGGGCAGGGTGCCATGTATCAGGTTCTTCCAGTTATCCAGTGCATGGGTGCTCGGCAGAAGTGTAAATCCGGCCTGCAGTTCACCGTTTGATCTTGTGGCATTGATAAACAGTATGTAGAACCAGAACAGGCAGAAGAAACTTATGATAATAAGGACAATATATGCCAGGATTCTTCGTGCCCTGATCCCCAGGCCTTTCTTTAAACTGCCATTGTTTTTTCCGCTCATAATCCTACCCCTTTCTCTTATCGTTTCCTGTCACCTTGAATACGATAAGGCTCAGGATACCCGTCATGATGAACAATACAACCGAAAGAGCGCCGGCCATGCCGTAATTCTTACTGAACAGATGCTTGTTGAGGAACATGATCAGCGTCATGGTGGAACGCATCGGATCTCCGGTTCCGTTGGTCAGGATCTGCGGAACATCAAACAGCTGTAATCCGCCGATCAGAGAGGTAATGATCACGTATACGAGAATAGGTCTCAGGAGTGGAAGTGTTATCTTGTAAAACACCTGAGTAGATGTCGCCCCGTCCACTTCTGCCGCCTCGAAGAGATTCGTATCAATTCCCATCATGCCGGCCATCAGAAGGATCGTCGTATTTCCGAACCACATCAGGCAGTTCATCAGAGCGATCAATCCTCTTGCACTTCCCGTATTAGAGAGGAACTTATACGGCGTATCAATAAACCCGATCTGCATGAGCAGAGAATTGATCGGTCCTCCGTCTGAAAACAGTGTAAAGAACAGCATGGCAAAGGCTGATGCCATGATCAGGTTCGGCAGATAGATCACTGTCTTGAAAAATCTGGATCCTCTCAGCCTGAGCCTTGTATCCGAGAACCATGCCCCCAGCAGCAGGGACAAGATGATCTGAGGAATAAAACACATAAGCCAAAGCACCATTGTGTTCTTTGCATATATCCAGATATCTCCACCCTCAAAAAGTTTTATATAATTGTCAAATCCTATAAACGTCGGACCGATCTGAGTCAATCCGGACATATAGTTTTCAAAAAAACTGTTATAAATCGTATTTACCAGCGGTATGAGCTGGAATATTACATATGCCAGCGTAAATGGGATAAGGAAAATATATCCCCACTTATTATAGCCGGTCACTCTGCTTCTTTTTTTCTTCATCTGATCCGTCCTCCGTTTCAGAAAATGAGGGCTGCGTCCGCCTGCCTTGCGGCATGGCAGGCGCAGCCGAAGTTACCTGCTGTCGCACGATATAATATGTGCGGATCTTGTTCCCCGGACTTCATATGTCCGGATTACAGGGGATTATACCCCTGTCACTTTATAAGTGAATCAATAACCGAGTTAATAACTGAGTTCCGGATACTTCTCTACTACTGCTTTGTAGAACAGATTAAGTGCTTCGTCCTTTGTCGCACTGCCTTCAAAGTAGTTCTTCATCGCATTCTGGAACTCTTCGTTACATCCCTGATCATATGGGGAAAGGTTACTCAGATCAAGATTCTCAACGCCTGCGCAGTAGATGCCGATGGGGTTCTGTCCGCCGAGGATCTTGCTTGAATAGCTTGTGTCTTCAGCCATTTCATTCATAACGTCCTGATTGTTTACAAAATCATCATCGTCTACTACGATCTCTTTCATTACCTCGTCGTCTGTTGTCATGGTCAGCATGATGTCTTTGATCAGATCAGTATTGTCCGTTCCTTCTGCCGCACAGATCCATGTACCGCCCCAGAAGAAGCCCTGCGGTCCTTCTGTAGCGCCCCAGCCGCCTTCGTATCCGATACTGCCTTCCGTATCAGCTGCCATAGAGAAGTTTACAAGCCATGCAGGTCCGAAGTAGCAGAATACTTTTCCTTCCGGATAGAAGCCTTTGCTCCAGTCATCACTCCAGAGTTCATATGTATTTGTCTCTTCTGCGTCTACCAGCTCTTTCGAATCGTCTACCCAGTTCATGATGTTGTCATCAATGTTGATCTTGCCGTCTACTACCCACGGAGAAGATACGTTGTTGGAATATACACGGTAGGAATCATTTACTGTGGACATAATGCTGTATCCTGCGTCTTTCAGTGTAGCTGCCGTCTTATTGAATGTATCCCAGTCTTTTACATATTTCTGTACTTCAGACGGATCATCTGTTCCGAACACCTCTTTTGCCGCCGCTCTGTTATAGAAAAGAACTCCCGGACATCCCTGCCATGACAGGCCTTTCAGAACACCATCGGAATCCGTAACGACATCCTTTGTATACTGATACTGCTTTGACAGATCAGCATCGGTAATTCCCAGATCCTTAATGGGCATCGTATAATCGCTGTCTACGTATTTCAGTGCGTAATCGGCCTCAACCAGGAACATATCGATCTTGTCATCAGCGGATGCATCTGCCTGTTTCAGAAGCGTTGCATCCAGATTGTTCTGGTATGCATTATCATCACTTGGGGTAATGTTCCATTTTACAGTAATATCACCGATCTTTCCGGTCGTAGCATCTACTTCTTCATAGTCTGCATAGTGATCTGTGATTCTTGTCTTGAATTCTTCATTCCAGCAGTAGATATTAAATACTTTTCCCTGCTCTGCCGAATCTGCGTCCCCATTGCCGCTTCCGCCTTTATTACCGCCTGCACTTCCGCATCCTGCGATCATGGATGCAACCATTGCCGTACATAATAACGCGCTTACCATTTTCTTTTTCATAGATAAACCTCCTTTAGTTTTGGTTATTTGTTTCCGGGGGATATCTTCCCGACAGACTGTCCTGTCAGCAGTTCCCCCTCTATAACAACTCTCTCCACAAGAGCCGTCTTCGGTGTTTCAATAGACTGGATCAGCCTGCGTCCGGCTTCCCGCCCGATGCGTTCCGTATCCTGTCTGATCGTCGTCAGCTTCGGATGGAGCAGCTGCGACATCCTGATCCCGTCATACCCGGCGATGGATATGTCGCCCGGTATTGTCATTCCTCTCTCCGTGATCACATTTCTTCCTCCGATCAGCGCCATATCATCCGGATAGATGATGCAGGTGGGCGGGTTTTTCAGATCAAGAAGAGCTTTTGTTGCTTCTGCAGATTCCTTTGTCTCCATGTACCGGGCTTCTTTTACATATTCTTCCGGAACATCAAGTTTCAGTTCCTCTGCCGTTCTGTAAAATGCTGCAAGACGGTCCTTTGTAACATAAGAGCCGGTCTGCCCGCATATGTAAGCAATCTTTCGGTGGCCCTGACTGTAGATGTATTTCATCAGGTCTTCCATTCCTTTAATGTTATTTGAAAGGACGGCTGTGCAGTTCTGATGTATATAGTCTACTGTCACTGCAGGGATATCGCTTCTCAGCAGTTCCTGGACCTGAGGCGCTTCATAATCATCACAGCAGATAACCGCAATCCCGTCAAAATTCCGATATCTTGCATGGTCCAGATAGGACATCCCGCTGTTCTCAAATGATGTATTAATAAACGTAAGATCGTAATGCTGCTGTTCTATCTGAAGCTTTAACCCGTTAAGCACTCCTGAAAAGTACTCGTGTGTCAGACCGCTTCCGGCCTGTTCTTCAAAAAGAACTCCTATATTATAAGAATGTTTCGTCTTCAATGCTCTTGCAGCGACATTTGGAACATAGCCCAGCTCCTTTGCCGTCTGTCTGATACGATTCTTGGTATCTTCACCGATATCTCCGCGGTCGCTCAATGCTTTGCTGACTGTAGCAACAGATACTTTGCATCGTTCCGCTATCATCTTCATCGATACCATGCTGCGTTTCTCCTTTCTATGCGCATATCCAGATTAAGTAATCTTTCGTTTTGTTAACTTAATCGTTTTCGTAGTTTAACTATAACCCCATTTTCGTATTTTCGCAATACTGTTTTTGCATTTTTGTTAATTTATCCAAACTTTTTATTATTTTATTATGCAATTATCCCATTATTCCTGTTTTTGTATGGGAATTTAATTGTAAATTTTGTACTTTTACTTATTCGTTTTCATATTATTATTGATTTTTCAGATTCTATAATATATACTTTTCCTTGAAAATACGTTACTTAAACGTATTCGTAAACTCACTGTACCATATGTTTTAGGAAACGGAGGTTCCGGTATGAAATACGGATATTTTGACGATGAAAGGAAAGAATATGTAATCACTGTTCCTCAGACTCCCCTCCCATGGATCAATTATCTGGGTTCAGAGAACTTTTTCTCTCTTATCTCTAATACCTGCGGCGGTTACAGCTTCTATAAAGACGCTAAGCTTCTGCGGCTGACGAGATATCGGTACAATAACGTACCGCTTGACAGCAACGGACATTATTACTACATAAAAGACGGGGATACCGTCTGGAATCCGGGATGGATGCCGTCAAAGACAGATCTGGACTCTTACAAATGCCGCCACGGCCTTGGGTATTCTGTCTTTGAGGGCAAAAAGAATTCTGTCGCGGCAGAACTGACAGCTTTCGTTCCGGTAGGCGAGAACTGTGAGATCAATAAGCTGACGCTTACAAATGAAAGTACAGATACAAAGGAGCTCTCTGTTTTTTCATATGTGGAATTCTGCCTTTGGAACGCAATGGACGACATGACCAACTTCCAGCGTAATTACTCAACCGGTGAAGTGGAAGTGCACGGATCGGCCATCTTTCACAAGACCGAATACAGAGAACGCAGGAATCATTATGCAGTCTACGCGGTAAACACTGCAGTCGACGGATATGATACGGACCGGGATGCATTTCTCGGCGCTTACGGAGAGAATTCCGCTCCGGAATGCGTAGTAAAAGGCGAGTCGAAAAACTCGATCGCCAGCGGATGGGCGCCGGTCGGATCCCACCATATCAAAATAACCCTTGCCCCCGGCAAATCCAGAACTTATATATTCCTTCTGGGCTATATTGAAAATCCTGTGGAAGAAAAATGGGACGGACGCCCGGAAGAAGGCAGGATCAACCGGAAACGCGCAGACGAGATGATGGCAGGATTTGACACGGAAGAAAAAGCTGATCTGGCACTTGAGAAGCTGAAAAAATACTGGACAAATCTCCTGAACCGATTTACCGTGTCTTCCGCCGAGAAGAAGCTGGACCGGATGGTCAATGTATGGCATCAGTATCAGTGTATGGTCACTTTCAACATGAGTCGTTCCGCCTCCTACTTTGAATCCGGGATCGGGCGCGGCATGGGATTCCGGGATTCCTGTCAGGATCTGCTGGGATTCGTCCACCTCATTCCCGACAGAGCAAGGCAGAGGCTGATCGACATCGCCTCCACACAGTTTGAGGACGGAAGCGCATACCATCAGTACCAGCCGCTCACCAAAAAAGGCAACTCGGATATCGGAAGCGGCTTTAACGATGATCCGCTGTGGCTTATCGCCGGAACAGCCGCATATATCAAAGAGACCGGTGACTATACCATTTTGAACGAATCGACTCCGTTCGACAGCAGCCCTGCCAACACAGCGCCCTTCATGGAGCACCTGCGCCGCTCCTTCCACTACACCGTGGACCATCTTGGTCCTCACGGCCTGCCGCTGATCGGCCGCGCGGACTGGAACGACTGCCTGAACCTGAACTGCTTTTCTACAGAACCGGGAGAATCTTTCCAGACGTCCGGACCGTCCGAAGGGCCCAATGCAGAATCTGTATTTATTGCCGGGATGTTTGTCCTGTACGGGAAAGACTATGCAGCCATCTGCCGGCATCAGGGCATGGAAGAAGAAGCCGTCTTCGCCGATACAGCTGTAAAGGACATGGAACAGACCGTTCTGGATACAGGATGGGACGGAGAATGGTATCTGAGAGCATACGATCATTTTAAAAACAAAGTAGGCTCCCATGAATGCGAAGAAGGAAAGATATTTATCGAGCCTCAGGGATTCTGTTCTATGGCGGGGATCGGTCTCTCTGACGGGTACTGCTTAAAAGCTCTGGAATCTGTCGAAAAGCATCTTGATACAAAATACGGGATCGTGCTGCTCCAGCCCCCATATCTGCGCTATCACACCGAGCTGGGAGAGATATCCTCTTATCCGCCGGGATACAAGGAGAATGCCGGAATCTTCTGCCACAACAACCCATGGATCTCCATCGCCGAGACAGTCGTGGGAAGAGGGAACCGTGCGTGGAGCGTCTACACCCGCACTTGTCCGGCTTATATTGAAGATATCAGCGACATCCACCGTACAGAACCGTATGTATATTCACAGATGATCGCAGGTAAAGACGCGCCTAATTTCGGCGAGGCGAAGAACAGCTGGCTGACCGGGACCGCCGCATGGACCTTTTTAAACGTATCCCAGTACATACTCGGCATACGCCCGGATTACGACGGACTTATTATCGATCCATGCATCCCGGATACTCTGGAAAGTTACGAAGTGACAAGGGTATTCCGCGGTGTTAAATATCATATCACCGTACAGAATCCTGACCATAAAGAAAAAGGCGTTTCATCGCTCACTGTCAACAGAGAAACTCTCGCCGGAAATAAAGTTCCTTTCAGCGAAGTAGAAAAAGAAGTATCTATTGTTGCTGTAATGTAATAGGGAAAAATTCAGGAGAAGGGAGACTGAATATGAGGGCGTAAAAATTTCTGTGTCTATAGGGAAAAATCTTCTTTGATAAGAAGCAG
>USFD01000124.1 GCA_900553885.1 uncultured Ruminococcus sp. | reverse complement strand
TATCAAAGGCTTATAGCCGTTCCGCTAGCCACCCGTTTTACGGGTGGGGGCGACTCTCTGCATTTTCTGATCTCTTTCAAAAGAAATCAATGATATTTCTACAGAAGTCCGAAATTTTTCATTGCCTGGCGCAGGACTTCTTTGTGGGCGTCTTCCATCTCTGTCAGCGGAGCGCGGAGGGATCCCACGTTTTTGCCCATCATATTGAGAGCCGCTTTTACCGGAATCGGGTTTACTTCGCAGAAGAGCGCGTTGCACAGCTCAATTGCGTCAAGCTGCATCTTTGCGCTTCCTTTTACATCGCCGTCCAGATATTTCATAACCATATCGTGAACATATTTCGGAGCAACGTTGGACAGAACAGAGATAACACCGATTCCTCCCAGGGAGAGAAGGGGTACAACCTGATCGTCATTTCCGGAATACAGATCGATGTTTCCGTCGCACAGGTGCATGATCTCCGCCACATTTCCGATATTGCCGGACGCTTCTTTCACACCTACGATAGAGTCTACATTCTTTACAAGATGGGCCAGAGTTTTCGGCTGGATGGAGCATCCTGTACGGCTCGGCACGTTGTAGAGAATTGCCGGAAGCGGCGCTTCTGTGCAGATTTTTGTATAGTGTGCTATGAGTCCGTTCTGGGTGGCTTTGTTGTAATACGGGGTTACAAGAAGCAGAGCGTCCGCTCCGTCTTTCATAGCTCCCTGTGAAAGCTGAACCGCTGTCGCAGTGCTGTTGGAACCGGTTCCGGCAATAACCGGAATTCTGTGTTTTACACGCTCCACAGTGAACCGGATTGCCTCGCTGTGCTCCTCCTCTGTCATGGTTGCGGACTCGCCGGTGGTTCCGCAGATGATAATCGCGTCTGTGCCGCCTGCGATCTGCTCCTCCAGCATTTCATCCAGTTTATCATAGTTAATTTCCAGATTTTCTTTCATAGGTGTAATGATTGCCACACCTGCACCTTTAAAAATTGCCATTCTTTTCTCCTCCTTAAATGGTGAGTGCTCCCGGAGCGTTCCGGACACTCATGGTGAACAATAAAAGAAACGGCAAGATGCGCCGTCTCCAATATACCTCTCTGAAAAGCTGTATATATTCAGATAGCGCTCCATCCTGCGATGACAGTCATGGCATTTTTCACGCCATGCCCAAGAACAAGGGCTCAGGCACCTTCTCCTTTCGGCATTTTCCCCTTTCAGATGAATTCATCTGTTCCTGATACATCCTCCATCCTACTCATAAAAAATGCAACCTCTATCCACGTTTCTATATAAGGAAATGATACCATTGGCATCTGGGGATGTCAACCTGTTTCCGGAGGCGGACTGTAAAAGCCGCAGAAAGGCCGGCGGGAACCAAAGGCAGGCCAATGTATGCTGACGGAAACCGGAATTTCGCGAAATTTGGCGGATATAGAGAAAATGTAATTGCACTTTTATCCGCCCGGTTTTACAATGGAAAGTGAAAAAAGCCAGGAAAGGAGAGCCATTGTGCTTACGATCAGTAATTATGTAAAGGCGAAGACGCTGGAGGAGGCGTATGAACTGAATCAGGCGCGCAGCAGCCGTGTGATGGGCGGAATGATGTGGATGCGCCTGAGCAACGCGAAGGTAAAGACCGTGATTGATCTGTCCGGCCTCGGACTGGATCAGATTGAGGAAACAGACAAGGTATTCAAAATAGGAGCTATGTGTACGCTCCGGCAGCTGGAACAGTGTGAACGGCTCAGAGAAGAATATGGAGACGGAATTGCAGAGGCCGTGCGTCATATTGTAGGAGTACAGTTCCGCAATCAGGCAACAGTAGGGGGAAGTATTTACGGAAGGTTTGGCTTTTCAGATGTGCTGACAGCGTTTCTGGCCCTTGATACTTTTGTAGAGCTGTACGACGGCGGTATTATCCGTCTGTCGGAATTTGTAAACCGCAAACCGGACCGGGATATACTGGTATCTATTATTATCCGGAAAGGAAAGAGAAAATTCCGCTATTCTTCTGTCCGCCAGACGAAGACGGATTTCCCTGTCATAGCCTGTGCGGTAGTTACCGGGATTGTCCACGGAGAGGAATCCTGGTATTTTTCCGTAGGTGCCAGACCGATGAAGGCGGCGCTGACGGAGAGAAAATGGCAGCTTAAGCCGGATGAGACGGAAGAGGCCATTGCCGGGTATGCAAAAGAGGTTGCCGCGGAATTCGATTACGGAACAAATATGCGCGGAAGCGCAGAATACAGACGGCACCTTGCCGAGGTTCTGCTGCGCAGATCCATAAGCTCTATTTTAACGGAGGATGAATAAATGGAAGTTCGGTTTATATTAAATCAGAAACAGGTTGCCGTGGACGCTGCGCCGGATGCGGTTCTGATGAATGTGCTCAGAGATCTGGGGTGCAAGAGTGTGAAATGCGGCTGCGAGACAACGAACTGCGGTCTCTGTACGGTCTGGATTGACGGAAAATCCCGTCTGTCCTGTTCTGTGCTGGCAGCCGGTGTGGACGGGCATGAAGTGACAACCCTGGAAGGGGTGGAACAGGAAGCCGAAGAGTTCGGGCGCTTTCTGGCAAAAGAAGGGGCGGAGCAGTGCGGATTCTGTTCTCCCGGTTTTATTATGAACGTGCTGGCAATGATGCGGGAATTTGCAGAAAAAGCAGAAAAATCCGGCAGAGCATCGGATGCTGTTCCGGATGTAGAGGAGATCAAAGAATATCTGGCAGGCAATCTGTGCCGCTGTACCGGGTACATGGGGCAGCTTCGCGCAATACAGAATTATATGGCGGACAGAAAAATGACAGAGGAAAATGTACCGGAGAAGAAGGAGGTGCAGGCATGAGCGGATCCAGTGAAAAATTAGCGGATTTAAATTATGTGAATCATCCGGTCCCGAAGGTGGACTCAGAATCCCTGGTTACCGGAAAGGCTGTGTATACAAACGACCTTGCACCTTCGGACTGCCTGATCGTCAAGATTGTAAGGAGCCCTCATGCTCACGCTCTGATTCAGGAGATTGACACGTCGCGGGCTGAGGCTGTCCCGGGAATCGTATGTGTTCTGACGTATAAAGACTGTCCGGATAAACGCTTTACTCTGGCCGGTCAGACATATCCTGAGGCGAGTCCCTATGACCGCCTGATTCTGGATCAGCGGATGCGCTTCGTAGGTGATGCGGCCGCCATCGTGGCAGGAGTTTCCGAAGAGGCGGTTAAGAAGGCCGTAAAGCTTGTACGTATCAAATATGAAGTGCTGGAGCCGGTGCTGGATTTCCGCAAAGCAAAGGATAATCCGATCCTGGTTCATCCGGAGGATAACTGGAGAAGCCTGTGCAATGTAGGCGCGGACAATCAGCGGAATCTCTGTGCACATGGCGAATGCGGCGAAGGAGATATTGACGCGGTGCTTGCCTCCTGTGATTATGTGGTTGACCAGGTATATCATACAAAGGCCAACCAGCAGGCTATGATGGAGACGTTCCGTACCTATACATATCTTGATGCATACGGAAGACTGAATGTGGTATCTTCCACCCAGGTACCGTTTCATGTGAGGAGAATTCTGGGCAATGCCCTTGACATACCAAAGCATAAGATCCGAGTGATCAAACCGCGGATCGGAGGTGGATTTGGCGCAAAACAGACCGCTGTATCGGAGGTTTATCCGGCGCTGGTGACCTGGAAGACAGGACGTCCGGCGAAGATTATCTTTACACGGGAGGAGGCGCTTACGGCTTCGTCTCCCCGCCATGAGATGGAACTGCACGTACGGGTGGGAGCAGACAAAGAAGGAAGAATCCGCGGAATCGATCTGTACACCCTGTCCAATACGGGAGCCTTCGGCGAGCACGGGCCGACGACGGTGGGGCTGTCCGGACACAAATCGATTCCGCTGTACGGGAAGACCGACGCCTTCCGGTTTACTTATGATGTGGTTTATACCAATGTAATGTCTTCCGGCGCTTACCGGGGATATGGAGCCACTCAGGGAATCTTTGCCGTAGAGTCTGCGGTAAATGAACTGGCAGAAAAGATGGGCATGGATCCGACGGTGCTCCGGGAGAAAAATCTGGTCCGCGAGGGACAGGTGATGCCTGCATATTATAATGAGAGAACGGACAGCTGCGCTCTTGACCGGTGCCTTGCCCGGGCAAAGGAAATGATTGACTGGGATAAAAAATATCCCTGTTATGACTGCGGAAACGGCAAAGTCAGAGGCGTAGGAGTTGCCATGGCCATGCAGGGCTCCGGAATATCCCATGTGGATACCGGTTCTGTCGCCATTAAGGTAAATGACGATGGATTTTACAGCCTGATGGTAGGAGCCACGGATATGGGAACCGGCTGCGATACCATTCTGGCACAGATGGCGGCGGAATGCCTGGAATGCAGTATGGATGATATTATTGTGCATGGAGTTGATACGGATATTTCTCCATATGATACCGGCTCCTATGCCTCCAGTACGACTTATGTGACCGGTATGGCCGTAGTAAAGACCTGCGAGACGCTGCGGGAGAAGATCTGTGCCACAGGCGCCGGCTACCTGGGCTGTTCTGTGGAAGATGTCCAGTTTGACGGTGTAAATGTGACGAATCTGAAGACCGGAGAGTCCATTTCACGAAAAGAGATCGGAAACAGGGTAATGTGTTTCAGCAACGAAGCCCTTTCTGCCAGCGAGGCCTTTTCCTCTCCCACTTCGCCGCCGCCGTTTATGGCAGGTATTGCGGAAGTGGAGATTGACAAAGAAACCGGAACGGTGGAGATGGTGGACTATGCGGCGGTTGTGGACTGCGGCACGGTAGTTAATCCGGCGCTGGCGCGGGTTCAGGTGGAAGGCGGTATCGCCCAGGGAATCGGCATGGCCCTGTTTGAGGATATTGTGTATAACGAAAAGGGAAAGAATTACAGCAATTCTTTTATGCAGTACAAGATTCCCAGCCGTCTGGATGTGGGGAAAATCCGTGTGGAATTTGAGAGCAGTTATGAGCCCACCGGCCCCTTTGGCGCAAAGTCCATCGGAGAGATTGTAATCAATACTCCGTCGCCGGCTATTGCAAACGCGGTTCAGAATGCGGCGGGGGTGATCGTCAGAGAACTTCCGATTACTGCGGAGAAAGTGTACTGGGGAATGCAGGAGAATAAAAAGAAATAAGATTTTTTATAAGTAAATTTTTCCGGCGCGGAGTTTTGCGGTATATCGGGCTCTGCGTCGGTTTTTTGCGCGTTTTCCCGGCCGTTGTATCCGGGAAAGCAGGGCAAGGGGAAAGCATATTTTTGTGGAAATACAGGATATAGAAAAAGGTATGGCAGGAAGGCACAAGATATGCGGGTAAAACGATATTTAGAACCATGTATATTGTATAAAATTAGATACATGGCCGTTTCTGAGAATGATTATCGGAATAGGGCTTGTCATTTTTTTAACGGGATGTTATACTACTAGCGCATGACAGGTGAACGGAAACATCCGGCACCGATTCATTTTCATTTTAATTAACAGAAAAAAGATTTCACGGAGGAGGTTTTCAGAAAATGGCAAAAGTGAATTTTGACCAGTGGGCAGGCTTTAACGGAAAGCTCTGGAAAGAAGAAGTTAATGTTCGTGACTTCATCCAGAATAACTACACACAGTATGACGGAGATGAGTCTTTCCTTGCAGGCCCGACAGAAGCAACAAATAAACTGTGGGGAGAACTGCAGAAACTTCAGAAAGAGGAGCGCGCAAAGGGCGGCGTTCTTGACATGGAGACTGAGGTGGTATCCGGACTGACAGCTTACGGCCCGGGCTACATCAACGAGGATATGAAGGATCTGGAGCAGATCGTAGGTCTGCAGACAGATAAACCGCTTAAGAGAGCGTTCATGCCTTACGGCGGAATCAAGATGGCGGAGCAGGCTTGTACGACATACGGTTACACACCCAGTGAAAAACTGCATGAAATCTTTACAAAATATCATAAAACACACAACCAGGCTGTATTTGATATCTACACACCGGAGATGAGAAAAGCACGTCACAACAAGATTATCACAGGACTTCCGGATACATACGGAAGAGGACGTATCGTCGGCGATTACCGCCGTGTGGCTCTCTATGGTATCGATTACCTGATCGAAAGAAAGCAGTCTGATTTTGTTGAGTACGAGAGACATGGAATGAAAGGAACCGATTTCCGTCTCCGTGAGGAAATCGCAGATCAGATCCGTGCCCTTAACGGAATGAAAGAAATGGCAGAATCCTACGGCTATGATATTTCCCAGCCGGCGAAGAATGCAAAAGAGGCGGTTCAGTGGCTGTACTTCGGCTATCTTGCAGCTATCAAGACTCAGAACGGCGCTGCCATGAGTGTAGGACGTGTTTCCACATTCCTTGACATTTATATTCAGAGAGATCTGGAAAACGGAACGCTGACAGAGGAGCAGGCTCAGGAGCTGATCGACCACCTTGTTATGAAGTTCCGTATGGTAAAATTTGCAAGAATTCCGTCTTACAACGAGCTGTTCTCCGGCGACCCGGTATGGGCGACTCTGGAAATGGCCGGAATCGGAATGGACGGACGCCATATGGTAACAAAGAACGACTACCGTTTCCTTCACACACTGGAGAACATGGGACCGTCACCGGAGCCGAACCTGACAGTACTTTATTCTTCACACCTTCCGGAGACTTTCAAGAAATATGCCGCTTATATTTCTGTTAAGACAAGTTCCATCCAGTATGAGAATGACGATGTAATGCGTCCGGTATGGGGCGACGATTACTCCATCTGCTGCTGTGTATCTGCAACAGAGACAGGTAAGGAGATCCAGTTCTTCGGAGCACGTGCGAACCTTGCAAAATGCCTTCTGTACGCAATCAACGGCGGTGTTGACGAGAAGACAAAACAGCAGGTATCTCCGCTGTACAGACCGATCACATCCGAGTACCTTGATTATGACGAGGTTATGGAAAAATATGATCAGATGATGGAGTGGCTGTCCAAGCTGTATGTTGATACACTGAACATGATTCATTACATGCATGACAAATACTACTATGAAGCAGCTGAGATGGCTCTTATCGATACAAATGTAAGACGTACATTTGCTACAGGTATCGCAGGATTCTCACATGTAGTTGACTCCTTAAGCGCAATCAAATATGCAAAGGTAAAAGTAATCCGTGACGAAGACGGACTTGCGGTTGACTATGAAGTAGAGGGCGATTTCCCGAGATACGGAAACGACGACGACCGTGCAGACGAGATTGCAGTCTGGCTGCTCCGCACATTCATGAGCAAGCTGAAAAAATGCCATACATACAGAAATTCCGAGCCTACAACTTCTATCCTTACGATTACATCCAACGTTGTGTACGGTAAGGCTACCGGATCTCTTCCGGACGGAAGAAAAGCCGGCGAGCCTCTGGCACCGGGAGCAAACC
>USFD01000123.1 GCA_900553885.1 uncultured Ruminococcus sp. | reverse complement strand
ACATGCGCAGGCGATCTGGCCAAAATGGGGTATGAGGTGACTGTATTTGAGGCACTCCACGAACTGGGCGGCGTGCTTGTGTATGGCATACCTGAATTCCGTCTTCCGAAACAGAAAGTAGTGGCAAAAGAAATCGAAAAAGTAAAAGAACTGGGTGTGAAATTTGAAACAAACGTTGTAATCGGTAAATCCACAACCATCGATCAGCTTATGGAAGAGGAAGGGTTTGAAGCCGTATTTATCGGATCCGGCGCAGGTCTTCCAATGTTCATGGGCATTCCGGGGGAAAATGCAAACGGTGTATTTTCCGCCAATGAATATCTGACAAGAAGCAATCTGATGAAGGCGTTTGATGACAGCTATGATACGCCGATCATTGCAGGCAAGAAAGTCGCGGTTGTAGGCGGCGGAAACGTTGCCATGGACGCGGCGAGAACGGCCCTTCGTCTGGGAGCAGATGTACATATTGTATACCGCCGCAGTGAGGCGGAGCTGCCGGCCAGAGTGGAAGAAGTGCATCACGCAAAAGAAGAAGGCGTAGTATTTGATCTTCTGAGAAATCCGAAGAAAATCAATGTGGACGAAAACGGAAATATCAAGAGTATGACTGTGATTAAGATGGAGCTGGGCGAGCCTGACGCATCCGGAAGAAGACGCCCCATCGAGGTCCCGGGCTCTGAATACGACATCGAGGTTGACACAGTGATCATGTCTCTCGGTACATCTCCAAACCCGCTGATTTCTTCTACTACAAAAGGTCTTGATATAAACAGAAGAAAATGTATCGTAGCAGATGAGGAAACCGGCCGGACGTCAAAAGAAGGCGTATATGCAGGCGGAGACGCCGTGACGGGCGCAGCTACGGTTATCCTGGCCATGGGAGCCGGAAAAGCCGGCGCAAAGGGCATTGATGAGTATCTGAAGAGCAAACAGTAATGGTAGAAGAAATCAGAAAAAAACTGCACGAATTATCGGAAGAGGATTATAAAACATTCAATCAGAAGCTTCTGCCCGGAGTAGAACATGTTCTGGGCGTCCGGCTTCCTGCTATGCGAAAACTGGCCAAAGAAGTGGCAAAGGGTGACTTCAGGTCCTATCTGGATGAGGCTGCGGAAAAGATCGGGGCAGATTCCATTCATGAAGAGATCATGCTGCAGGGGCTTGTGCTTGGATATGCAAAAATGGATCGCGAGGAGCGGACAGAATATCTGGAAGAGTTTGTGCCGAAGATCACCAACTGGGCGGTCTGCGACAGCTGTGTGAACAGTTACAAATTTATGCAGAAAGATCCGGACTACTGGTTTGATTACCTGAAGAAATATCAGAAGAGCGATGAAGAATTCAGGCTGCGGTTTATGATTGTGGCAATGATGTCCCATTTTGTGGATGAACCCCACATTGATGAAATACTCAGGATATGCGGCATGATCCGGAATGACGGCTATTATACAAAAATGGGCGTGGCCTGGGCACTGCAGGTATGCTATGTAAAATTTCCGGAAAAAACAAAGGCGCTGCTGAAAGATAATCAGATGGATGACTTTACACATAATAAGGCCATACAGAAAATCCGCGAGTCATATCGGGTGAGCCGGGAAGAAAAAGAAGAATTAAATCAATTAAAGCGAAAGTGACATTTGAATTTATCTGCGGCATGTGATTGAAAAAAAGTCCGAAAATACTTTGATACAGAGTAAACAGAAATCGTATTCGGAGAGCGGCTGAGGAGATTTTGCTCTCCGTTCCGCAGAATAAGTAAAACAACAAAACCCTGGATACAGGATAAAAACAGGATTTTCAATGGAAACTCACGTTCCGTTCGAACAGCTCCATTGAAAATCCTGACGCCTGCACCCAGGGTTTTGGTTTTACTAGATTCTGCTTCAAAGTCGTTCAAAATCTCCCCAGCCGCTCTCCGAAAGGCGTATCCAGCCGTCTGTATCCAAGCATTTTCTGCTCACATCCAACCGGCACTGCCGCCGATAATTTCAAATTCAACAAACAAAAACAAAGACAGAACTTTTTCGACTACGGCTAACTGTTTATCCGGTTTCCGGTTTTCAAACAGGAAATGCACCTGCTTTCAAACATCAGCACAGAATACAGTTCCCATATCAGCCGATAAAGTTCTGCCTTCATTTTTTCATTGTGTGATTTACCTCATTTCCTAAAATATCATTCAAAATTTTAAGCTAAATTTATGACTAAATTGTGATATCATTTCAAAAAATACATGTTATACTATCACTATGACTGCATGAAGACAGGGAGGACTGCACATTTGGAAAAAATGTGCAGTCCCGGCTGTATAAAAGACTGGAGAATAAATATTATGACAGAGAAGAAAAACAATTTTGAGGGTGAAGAATTTCTGGAGGAAGTACTTCAGAAATTGAATATACGGCTCCGTGAGATAGAGAAAGATCTGGCAGAAGGACAGAAGGATATTGAAAGCATGCATGAGTACTACTGGGAAAACTATGCGGAAATGGACCAGTACGGGTACGAGGATTATGATAATCGTCAGGCGCTGCTTCAGCAGAGCAATGCCAATGATGAAAAACAGAAATTAAAGCATCGGTTTGAGCGCATGCTGGATGCCCCGTTTTTCGGACGGGTGGATTTTGCCTTTGAAGATGAGGAAGAAGCGGAAAGATTTTATATCGGAATCGGAAATTTTGCCGAGCGGGCAGGGATGACTCCTCTGGTCTATGACTGGAGAGCTCCGGTCAGCGGATTGTTTTATGATTATGATAAAGGCCCGGCTTCCTATGAGGCCCCTGCCGGTGTGATCAGAGGCGAGATCCTGACGAAATGGCAGTATAAGATCCGCGGCGGAAAAATGATTTATGCCTTTGAAAGCGATACAAAGATTGATGATGAGATTCTGAAGCAGGAACTGGGCAGCAACGGAGATGTAAAGCTGAAAAATATAGTCCGCACCATTCAGAAAGAGCAGAATGAAATTATCCGCAATACGAAAGACAGAATTCTGGTTATCCAGGGAGCGGCAGGAAGCGGGAAGACTTCCATTGCCCTGCACAGGATTGCCTATCTTCTGTATCATGACAGAGACAGACTGCGCTCCTCCAATGTACTTATTCTTTCACCGAACAGCGTGTTTGCGGATTATATTTCTCATATCCTGCCGGAACTGGGAGAGGAAAATATCCGTGAAATGAGCTTTGATCTTTTTGCATACAGAGAGCTGAAAGATACTGCGGCAGACTGCGAGGACAGATATGATCAGCTGGAGAGAATGATGCGTTTTCCGGATGCGGGAGCGGAGGAAAGGTTCCGCTGGAAACAGTCCGCGCAGTTCGCAGGTGAGCTGGAAGGATTTCTGGCGCTGGAAGAGGACAGCCTGATGGATTTCCGGGATATTGATTTCCGGGGAATGCATCTGTCGGAACAGGAAATCATTCATCTTTTCTATGATAAATTTTACGAAACACCGATTCTCAGAAGAATGGATGCGGTGATGGAGTATTTTATCGATGCATATGAAACATTGAGAGGCCGGGATATTTCTGAAGAGGACAGAGACTTTCTTCAGAAGAAATTTGAGAGAATGTATGTCACAAAGGATATCTATGAGATTTATAACCGGCTGCTGGAATACTGCGGGCAGGATCTTCTTTCAAATGTGCCATTTGAGCGAAGAAAAATTCCGTATGAAGATGTTTATCCCATGCTTTATCTAAAATACCGCCTGACAGGAGAAAGTGTGCATAAGAACATCAAGCATCTGGTTATTGACGAAATGCAGGATTACTCCTATCTTCAGTATCTGATACTGAACAGGATTTTCCGCTGCCGCATGACGATTCTGGGAGACCGGGCTCAGACGCTTGATAAGGAACAGCGGGATGTGCTGAATTTTCTTCCGAAAATATTCGGAAAAGATATCCGTAAGGTTGTCATGAATAAAAGTTACCGCAATACCTGGGAGATCGCAACATTTGCCGCAAAATTAAGCGGAGTGTCAGATATTGAACTTCTGGAGCGGCATGGAAAAGAAGTTGAAGAGAAGCTATTTGACTCCGAGGAGGAGATGCTCTCTGCAGTCCGGGACAATCTGAATGTGGGTGAAGACGGGTATGAAACTGCAGCGGTTATTACAATGACAGAGGAAGAAGCATTTGATATTTACCGCCTTCTGCAGAACAGAGGCATAGATGTGTCATATGTAGACAGAAACAGTTCCGCATTCCGGAAAGGTCTGACAGTTACTACATTTTATCTTGCAAAAGGTCTGGAGTTTGATCAGGTATTCGCGATTCAGGGAAGTGAAGAAAATCCGCTGAAAAAACAGGCGGAATATATCTGCGCAACAAGGGCTCTGCATGAACTGTATGTATATGGAAACGGAAATCAGGCAGGCCGGTAAAACCCGGATACCAGAATCCATACAGGTATAAATCCCCTCCCATGGGAAACCTTATAAGTAAAAATTCACGGGAGGATTGAAATGAAATCCATATGGAGTAAAACCTGTAATATTGAAAAGCATCTGGCTTTAAACGGAGATATTGAGGCAGACGTGGCTGTGATCGGCGGCGGAATGGCAGGAATTCTGGCCGCCTATCAGCTGGAACAGGCGGGAGTGCATACCGTCCTGCTGGAGGCTGAACGGATTGGCGGCGGACAGACAAAGAACACAACTGCGAAGATCACATCTCAGCATGGAATGTTCTGTCATACATTTATTGAGAAAAAAGGAAAAGAAACAGCAAAGCTGTATGTTCAGGCAAATCAGGCTGCAGTGGAAGAATACAGACGAATCATAGGAAAAGAGCAGATTCCGTGCGATCTGAGAGTGACGGATTCTTATGTGTACTCCCGGAATGAAGAAAAATTAAAAAAGGAAACAGAATCAGCGAGGGAACTTGGCATAGATGCGTCATTTGAGAGGCAGATTGAGATTCCCGTTCCATGTGCGGGGGCAGTCCGTTTCCCCGGACAGGCAGAATTTCATCCGCTGAAATTTATAGAAGGACTTGCCGGAAAACTGAACATATATGAAAGCACCCCGGTAAAAGAAGTCGAGGGGAACAGAATCAGAACCGCCTGCGGAACTGTGCTGGCAGGGAAGATCATTTTTGCCACCCATTTTCCTTTTGTGAATTTTCCGGGGATGTATTTTGCAAGAATGCACCAGGAACGTTCCTATGTGCTTGCACTGGAACAGGCGGGAATATTAAATGGCATGTATATAGGTGATGGAGAAGATAAACTTTCCTTCCGGCAGTATGACAGATATATTCTGCTTGGCGGTGAGGGACACCGAACCGGTGAAAACCGGGAGGGCGGCAGATACGCAAAACTGCAGGAGCAGGCAAAAGCCCTGTATCCTGATTGCCGTGTGGCAGCGTACTGGTCCGCCCAGGACTGTATTACCGCAGATAAAATTCCTTTTATCGGCCAATATGCGCCGGACCGTCCGGACTGGCTTGTGGCTTCCGGATTTCAGAAATGGGGCATGAGTTCTTCCATGATATCTGCCATGCTGCTGAGAGATCTTGTATGCGGCATAGATAATCCGTATTCAGCAGTATTTGATCCGTCCCGTTTCTCGGCGGAGGAGGTTCCGCAGATTATGAGAGATACAGGAAAGGCTGTAAAAGGGCTGATGAAAAGATTTTTTCATATTCCGGATGAGACGGCGGCTGCCCTTGAACGGGAACAGGGAGCGATTGTGGAGACGCCTCAGGGAAAAGCAGGCGTTTATAAGACGGAAGAAGGAGAGTTATTTCAGACAGACATTGTATGTCCCCATCTGGGATGTGAGCTGTCGTGGAATCCGGATGAGAAGACATGGGACTGCCCCTGTCACGGCTCCCGGTTTGATTATAAGGGAAATCTGCTGGAAGGTCCGGCCCAGGAGGGAATTGATAAAGAGGAGAAGCAATGAAGATTACGGTAATTACGGTAGGAAAAATAAAAGAAAAGTACTTAAGAGACGCTATTGCAGAGTATAGTAAACGGCTGAGCCGCTACTGTAAGCTGGAGATCATAGAGGTAGCAGATGAGAAGACCCCGGATCAGGCAAGCGGAACAGTGGAAGATGCAATCCGTTCGAAAGAGGGGGAGCGGCTACTGAAATATATCAGAGATGATATGTATGTGATTACTCTGGAGATCGGAGGGAAAATGCTCTCTTCGGAAGAATTTGCAGAGAAGATAGAAACTCTGGGGGTGCAGGGAAAGAGCAGTATCGCATTTGTGATCGGCGGGTCCATCGGACTGGGCAAAGAAGTGCTGAAGCGGTCGGATTATGCACTTAGTTTCTCAAAGATGACATTTCCCCATCAGCTTATGCGGGTGATCCTGCTGGAGCAGGTGTACCGGGGGTATCGGATTATGAATGGAGAACCATATCACAAGTAAGTGCGGTTTTTTCGCATTTGGGTGCGATATGGTTGAGAAATGCTCATAAAAGAAAAAGCCATACCAGAGGAAGTAAAAGGATGGAACACTTTATTCTTCTTGTTATGGCTTTCTACTTGTTTAGATTCTCAGGCGGAATATATTCTAAAAGATCATTTAAGTCACAGTCTAAGGCATAGCAAAGCCGTGACAGAACAGCAATGTCTAATCGTTGAACTTCATTACGGCAGTATTTTTTTAACTGCGTTCTTTGCATTTCAGCGCGAAAAGAGAGTTTATTTATAGAAATATTACGTTCTTTCATTAATTCTTCTAAATGTAACCGAATAGTGCCAAATTCTAAATCATTCATATATTTATGCCCTCCTAAAAATAGGATATTTTATTTACTGGTTTATTGTAATGGGTATAAATATATAATATATTTATATGAGTAGATATATACCCATATAAATGTAAAGGAGGAGAAAGTGGGAGTTTTATTTTTTTTAATTATAGTGATAATAGTTATAGTCATGATGACAAAACCAAAAGATTATTCCCCGAAAAAAGGATCAATGCAGGAAAATGAATTAAAATTGAGGCTTTACAAGGAAGTAGACAATATTACGACTAAGTGTTTCAATGAGAAAACAACGGAATTTAATAGTGATTTGTATTTTGAAAACAGAGAGATTTATCTCTATTGCAGGTATCCTGAAATAGCTCAATATATGGGGAGTAATCTTCAATATATTGGGAGAAGACAGATTGTAGCTTTAAATGTAATCATGAATAATCCAGATCCAGATCGAATTCTTTTAGAATTAAAAAGACGTGAAGAAAATATCATCAGAAATCTAATATGGGTATGTGGTGGTGGTGAAGACAACAAGTGTCCTGAATATATTAGAGAATATAGAAATAGTCTATATGATATTATATATGGGAAAATACCATGTACAAAAGAAAATCTAAAAAAGATAGTAGATAACTATGAGGCTAATCAAGCTATGAAATAATATACAAAAATAAAGCGCCGTGTTGTAAATCGTAGTATTGTAAGGTAGTGTAAAAAACTTTGTGGCTTTGGTAAAAAATGACTCCTTTTTGGTAAG
>USFD01000122.1 GCA_900553885.1 uncultured Ruminococcus sp. | reverse complement strand
GAGACTGGCGAAGGTATCGAGAAGAAAGAAGAGAACTTTGCTGAGGAAGTTGCAAAACAGATGGCTGGAAACTAATCTGCTGACTGAAGAAAGACGGTCATATAGCAAGGGGACACAATGCGGTTTATCCGTGATTGTGTCCTCTTTTTCTGATTTTGTTATAAATGTGCGGATGATATACGGAAAGCCCGGGAATCGGGGAGCTTTAAGCATTTGCGTATATGCTGGCAGTAACAGGATGTGATTCGATCAGTTTCAGATATTGACAGCCAATAGTGGACTTACTATAATAGATGTAAATCTAAATATTACAGGAGAGATATATATGAGTATTGTTCAGATTGTGTTCAGTCCCACAGGAGGAACACAAAAGGTTGCGGATATTATAACTGAGAAATGGGGAGAATCTGTCAGAAAGATTGACCTGTCAGACCCGAAAACAGATTTCACTTCTGTCAGCCTGGATAAAGAGGATATTGCCCTGATCGCCGTTCCGTCCTTTGGAGGACGGGTGCCCGGACCTGCAGTGGAAAGGCTTGAAAAAATCCATGGAAATCAGGCATTATGTACAGTGGTCTGTGTTTACGGAAACAGGGCATATGAGGATACCCTGCTCGAACTTCGTGATGCGGCGGAGAAAAGCGGCTTTTCTGTGATTGCAGGTATATCTGCAGTTGCGGAACATTCCATTATGCATCAATATGCATCCGGCAGGCCGGATGAACAGGATAAGAGCCAGTTGAGAAATTTTGCGGAGAAGATCAAAGAAAAGATCAGCCGCGGTGCTTCACAGCTTTCTTCGCCTGAAATACCGGGAAACCGTCCGTACAAAAAAGCGGGCGGAGCAGGTCTTATACCGAAGGCAGATCATAAATGCGTTCAGTGTGGAATATGTGCAGAACACTGCCCGACTCAGGCAATCGATAAGGAGAATCCGAAAGTTACAGATAAAGCGAAGTGCATTTCCTGCATGCGGTGTGTAGCGCAATGTCCGCAAAAAGCCCGGAAAATAAATGCAGTAATGGTTGCAGCAGCGGCACAGGCGATAAAAAAAGCATGTTCGGTAAGGAAAGAAAATGAGCTTTTTCTTTCGTAAGATAAGGCAGAAGAAAGCCGGACAGATAGAAAAAGGAAGCATTAATCGCTTCCTTTTTCTATCTCCTGATAATCGGATATAATATCTTTCAGCGTAATATTTTTCAGGCTTTTCTGAACATCATTTCTGACTTTTTCATAGGATAATTCCAGTACCCTGTGGATGCTGTTACCGACAGGGCATAAAGGTGACGGGTTCGCATGGACCCCGATCAGCTTGTCGAGAAAATCCGGTTCCAGAGTTTTACATACGTCGTAGAGATTAATTGATTCCGGAGAGCAGTTAAGCGTTGCGCCGCCGGTTCCGTTTTTAACATGTATCATGCCGTTTTTTTTCAGTGAACTGAGGATGCTGCGAATCGTAACCGGATTAATGCCTGCAGATCGTGACAGAAGATCACTGGTTACTTTCATTTTTTCTCCGTATTCATAGATAAAAACAAGGCAGTGAATTGCGATGGAACATTTTGTACTTATATGCATAATATACTTCTTTCATTTCATTTTATTCTATTATATTGCAAGGTTTCTGTTCTGTAAATACAGGGAATTTTATATATCGGTTGTTTTGTGTTATACTGACGAAAAAGAAGAATCGGAACAGCCTGTGCAGGGCAGAAAGGAGAAAACTATGTCAGTAAAAGGTGCAGTTATGGTTCCCCATCCGCCGCTGATCGTACCTGCGGTGGGGCGGGGAGAAGAGAAAAAAATTCAGGCCACAGTGGATGCTTATCACCAGGCGGCCCGTCAGATTGCGGCATGGAAGCCGGATACGGTGGTTGTTACCTCTCCCCATTCTGTTATGTACGCGGATTATTTTCATATTTCGCCGGGCAAGAGCGCCAGAGGAAGCTTCGCCCGGTTCCGTGCGCCGCAGACAGAGTTTCAGGAAGAGTATGACACGGAATTTGTCCGGGTGCTGTCTCGGGAAGCGGAGGCAAGAGACATCCCGGCGGGAACGCTGGGGGAGCGGGATAAAAGCCTGGATCACGGAACTATGGTGCCTCTGTATTTTCTGAACCAGTATGATACGGATTACCGGCTGGTGCGGATCGGCCTGTCCGGACTTCCGCTTACAAAACATTACGAACTGGGAGCGTGTATTAAAAAGACGGCAGAACTTCTGGGACGAAGTATTGTAATTATCGGAAGCGGCGATCTGTCCCATAAGTTAAAGGAAGACGGACCCTATGGCTTTCAGAAAGAAGGACCGGAGTACGATGCCCGTATTATGGATGTGATGGGGCGGGCTGCGTTCAGCGAACTTTTTGATTTTTCCGAGGAGTTCTGTGACAGGGCGGCAGAGTGCGGTCATCGGTCCTTTACAATTATGGCCGGAGCGCTGGACGGCCTTTCGGTAAAAGCAGAGCGCCTGTCCCATGAGGGGACATTTGGCGTCGGATATGGCATCTGTACTTATGAGGTGACGGGCCGGGATCCAGAGCGGCATTTTCTGGAACAGTATTTTCAGCAACAGAAGAAGATCAGAAAGAGAAAGATGGCAGAAGATCCCTATGTTTCTCTTGCCAGACAGACGATAGAGACGTATGTGAAAACAGGAGAGAAGATCAAAGTCCCCCGGGATCTGCCGGAAGAGATGTACTCCGGACGCGCCGGAGTATTTGTATCCCTGAAAGAGGACGGACGACTCAGAGGCTGTATCGGAACCATTGCCCCGATACGGGAGAACATTGCCCGGGAGATTATCGAAAACGCCATAAGCGCGGCTGTAAGGGATCCCCGGTTTCATGCAGTGGAGCCGGAGGAACTGGACCGTCTGGTGTACAGTGTGGACGTGCTGGGGAATACGGAAGAAATTGATTCGGCGGAAGAACTGGATGTGAAGCGGTACGGAGTTGTTGTAAGCAGAGGGCGCAGGCGGGGACTGCTTCTTCCGAATCTGGAGGGCGTGGATACGGTGGAGGAACAGATTCGTATTGCAAAGCAGAAAGCCGGAATTCCGGATGAGGCTGAGGACGTCCGCCTGGAGCGTTTTGAGGTGGTGAGACACTTTTGATGGAATATGAGAAAAGAGCAGTATGTCCGGTCTGTCCTCACCACTGCAGTTTAAAAGAAGGACAGTACGGCAGATGTGGGGCAAGAAAAAATGAAAAAGGAAAGATTATCTGCGCGAATTACGGGAGAATAACAGCACTGGCGCTGGATCCTGTTGAAAAGAAGCCGCTGCGGCATTTCTTTCCGGGGAGCATGATTCTGTCAGCGGGCAGTTACGGCTGTAATCTTTCCTGCCCATTCTGCCAGAATTATCAGATATCCATGACAGGGCAAGAGCAGAAGGAAACGGCCGGCCATATAAGAGCGGAAGGTGCTGCAGGAGTGCCGGATTTCCGGGAAATGAGCCCGGAGGAACTGACGGAGCTGGCGGAGACCTTTCGCGGCAGGGGAAATATCGGGGTGGCCTTTACTTATAATGAACCACTGGTTGGATACGAATTTGTCCGTGATACGGCGGGCCTGGTGCGGCAGCGGGGAATGAAAAGTGTGCTGGTTACAAACGGAACGGCAGAGCTGCCTGTGCTGGAAGAAATCCTGCCCTATATCGACGCCATGAACATTGATTTAAAAGGATTTACCCGGGATTACTACCGGAAACTGGGAGGAGATCTTGATACAGTGAAAGCTTTTATAAAGCGTGCGGCGCAGGTGTGCCATGTGGAGCTTACTACTCTGATTGTTCCGGGAGAAAATGATTCCGTGGAGGAGATGGAGCAGCAGGCCGGATGGATCTCCGCAGTGGATCCGGATATTGTCCTTCATGTGACCCGGTTCTTTCCCAGATACCGGATGACGGACAGGAAAGCCACCGATGTGGAACTGATATACCGCCTGCGGGACGTGGCAGGGAAATATCTGAAGCATGTATATACCGGCAACTGCTGAGAGGGATCCGGCGGCAGGAGGATAACAGGACTGCACAAACATCAGGAGCCTGCAGGATTGGAATACATTGAGCGGTGCTATAAGAAAGTCTGAAGCAGCTGGGTTGATGTTTAAAAATCAAAATAGCTGCTTCTGTTTTACAGAACTGCAATTTTACGCTATACTATACAGGCGATATCAGAAAAAGCTGCACAGAATACCGGATTATCAGATCCGTATGGCAGAGAATCTGTGCAGAACAAGAAATGAGAGGATAAAAATTATGGATTTTTTTCATGCAGTCTACAATATACTCTGGGGTGACCTTATTACAATTCCGCTGCCCGGCGGCAGTTCTCTGGGGCTTTCCCTCCTGGTGATTATTCTTGTCCCGGCAGGACTTTATTTTACAATACGGACACGGTTTCTCCCGTTCCGGCTCTTTCCGGAGATGATGAAGGTAACGCTTGAAAGCAATAAAAAAACAGAGAAAGAAGGAATTTCCGGTCTCCAGGCTCTGATTGTCTCCACGGCATGCCGGGTAGGTATGGGAAATCTGGTGGGCGTGGTAGCAGCTATTTCAGCCGGAGGAGCGGGAGCGGTATTCTGGATGTGGGTCATCGCTCTGCTGGGCTCTTCCACCGCATTTATTGAGGCGACACTGGCACAGATTTATAAGGAAAAAGATCCCCTTTACGGCGGATACCGGGGCGGTCCGGCATATTATATTCACCGGCTTTTTATCAAAAAAAACAGCCTGAGAAAGCATTCGGTTATTGCGGTGCTGTTTGCTCTTTCCGGCCTGATCTGCTGGTGCGGCATCAGCCAGGTGATCGGCAACTCCATCTCATCTTCCTTTGAGAATGCCTTTCACGTGCCGCCCCTTTATTCTACCATTGTACTGGTAGTAATTGCAGCGGTGATTGTGCTCCGGAAAAATGCGACCGTAAAAGTACTGGATATTATGGTACCGGTTATGGCAGCGTGCTATTTCTTTATTACACTTTTTATTATAGTAAAAAATGCAGGACAGCTGCCGGCCGTATTTGAGCGGATTTTTGCAGAAGCATTCGGTTTCCGCCAGGTTGTGGGCGGCGGTATCGGCGCGGTAATTATGAACGGCGCCAAAAGAGGGCTGTTTTCCAATGAAGCAGGTTCCGGTTCTGCACCCTGCGCGGCAGCGGCGGCGGATATCAGTCATCCGGCCAAGGAAGGTCTGCTTCAGGCACTGGGCGTGTTTATTGACACCCTTGTAATCTGCAGTTGTTCTGCTATGATTATGCTTCTGACTCCGATGGGGATGACAGAGGGCCTGGAAGGGATGGATCTGCTGCAGACGGCAATGCGGTACCATTTAGGAGAGTTCGGTGTAATCTTTATTGCAGTGATTCTGTGGCTGTTCAGTTTTTCCACATTTCTTGGAATCCTGTTTTATGCAAGGCCAAATGTGGCATATCTTTTCGGAGATAACTGGCTGTCCCAGACCCTGTACAAGGTGCTGGCTCTTGTTATGCTTTTTGTGGGCGGCCTGGCTGCCTACCAGTTTGTCTGGGATCTGGGCGATGTAGGTGTAGGACTGATGACGGTATTTAATATGATCGCTCTCATTCCTCTCGCGCCGAAAGCGATTGCGTCGCTGAGAGATTATGAGAAAAATGAGATGAGGAAATAAACAGTGAGGTGACTGCCGGTGAGAAAGATACTGATTATTGAGGATGATGTCACATTGCGTGAGGAATTGTGTCTTCTGCTGGAAAACGGAGGATATGCGCCCTGTGTAACCGTGGATTTTGAAAACGCGGCCGACGAGGCGGCCAGGATCCGGCCGGATCTTGTTCTGCTGGATATCCTTCTGCCGGACGCCAACGGGCAGTCCATTCTCCGGGAAATCCGTTCCAGGTCGGATGTTCCTGTGATTATGCTGACAAGCCGAAGTACAGATGCTGATGAGATTATCAGCCGCAGCAGCGGGGCGGACGATTATGTGACAAAACCTTATAATCCTGCGCTTCTTCTCCTTCGCATTGAGACAGTTCTCAGAAGGATGGGCGGGCGCGGCAGCGAGGAGGAGCTTACTTATCGGGGGATGCGGCTGAATCTTCTGAGAAGTTCTGTCACATATGAGGGGACTGAGACGGTTCTGTCCCGGAATGAAATGAATATTCTGCACTGTCTCCTGAAAAAGCAGGGAACGATTGTATCCCGGGATGAGCTGATGGACTATCTGTGGGACCGCAGTGACTTTGTAGATGACAATACACTGACAGTTAATATCAACCGCCTGAGAAAGAGGCTGGAAGGACTGGGATTTCCGGATGTAATTGAGACAAGGCGGAAGCAGGGGTATATGCTTGTATGAGACCGGGGAAATATATAAAAGACCATATTTATCATATTCTGCTGTGGGCAGCAGGGATTCTTCTGGCAGACGGAACCGTATATCTGTTTGACGGAGGCTTTGTGCTTCTTATTTTTCTGACCATTATTCTGGCAGGAACATGCGGGTGCGTCTTTTATTATGATTTTTCACGGAAGCGGCAGTTTTATAATGATCTTCAGGGAAAACTGGACCGTCTTGAGGAAAAATATCTTGTGGTGGAGATGATAAAGGAACCGGGATTTCTGGAAGGAAAGATTCTCTACCATTCTTATGTGGATATCCTGAAATCCATGAATGATGCGATTGGCCGGCATGAGCGGGTCAGCGGAGAGTTCCGCAGGTATGTGGAAACCTGGATCCATCAGGTCAAGCTTCCTATTGCAAGCGCAAAGCTTATCCTTCACAATAATCCCGGAGAAACCGGGAGACGTCTGAAGGAACAGCTTTCAAGAATCGAAAATGACGTGGAGCAGGTACTGTACTACATTCGCGGCGAAGTGCCCCAGAATGATTACAGTATCTCATTCTGTTCTCTCCGGGAAATCGTGGAGGATACGGTAAGGGAAAATAAGGATAGTCTGATCCTGAATCAGTTTTCTGTCTCTGTAGACGTGGGAGAGCAGTGTGTATATACGGACCGGAAATGGCTTGCTTTTATGCTGGGGCAGATTATCAGCAACAGCGTAAAATACTGCCGGGAGGAACAGCGGACGATCCGTTTTTTTACGGAAGAAGATGAAAACGGGAATATAATTCTGTGGACAGAGGATAATGGATGGGGAATTGACAGCGGGGATCTGCCCCGGATATTTGAAAAATCCTTTACCGGGAAAAACGGCAGAAGAATCTCGTCTACCGGAATGGGACTTTATATCTGCAGCAGGCTGTGCGGGGAACTGGGGCACCGGATAACAGCGGATTCCGCAGCCGGGGAGTATACCAGGATCGGAATTACCTTTGGAACAGGAAAGACGGAGAAAAACAGGCCGGAGAATGACAGGGAATAAGGAAAGTGCAGGGGCATACAGAAGAACAGAAAGATCTTTTGTATGCTCTTTTATTCTATTAAGAAAGTCTTCCGGACTGCCTGGCAGAAAGAGGCCGCCGGCGGCATTGGGGCAGCACGTAAACTTACGGATCTGTAAGTTTATGAAATCCCTTTCAATGGTACAGAAATGCAGG
>USFD01000121.1 GCA_900553885.1 uncultured Ruminococcus sp. | reverse complement strand
CCAGCACCCGGGCGGCCTCCTCCGCCAGCAGGCGGGCCTGGTCATAGCCCCGCTGCCGCAGGCGCCTGGCGCTGAGAGGGGCCCAGGTCACGCAGTCGAACCGTCCGTCCAGCTGGTCCCGGACGCACTGGGCCATGAGCTGGCCGAAGGGGCGGGCATAGCTCCGGCTGCCGGAGAATTTGTAGCGGTGGACGGCCTCCCGCACCGGGCCCCGGTAGGCCAGGGGAGAGACGCACACCCCGAAAAATTCCCCCGTGCGCCGGGCGGAGTCCCCCTCCAGCCAAGGCAGCGTCCGCTGACAATCCGGGCAGAGCAGGGCGTTCCGCTCCGTCAGGAGCCGGCGGCAGAAGGGACAGCGGGGCGGGAACAGGAGGTCGAGGAGCGCGCTGCCCATCTTCACGGAACATCAGCCCTTTCCGGTCCGGCCTGCCGCGGGGGCACGGCAGCCGGGGATCATGCCCTCATGATAATACGCATCGGAAAAAGACGCAAGTGAAAGCGGAGAAAAATCACAGAGACCGGGGAAAAAGCAAGGGTGCCCGCCCCGTGGGCGGGCACCCTTGCTTCTTAAAAACACCCTCCCCGGAGGAGAGCGGAGGTCAGGTGGACTGGACAGAGGGGTCCTCCAGATCCTCTTTGGTGATCTTTCCATACTCCTTTTCATGCTCCTGAACGCATTTCCGAAGCAGATAGAGGACCTGACCGCTCATGGAGCGTCCCTCATAGGCCGCCACGTACTGGAATTTATCGTGAAGTTCCCCGTCCATTCGAATACTCAGATGTTTTTTGACGTTCAAAGCGCACTGCCTCCTTTCACCTGCTGCTTCAAAGCATAGCCTGCGCCGTTTTTTCGTCATTTAATCTTAGTGCAAATGTACGGCTTAAAATCTTAAACCGCTGGAAAAATATCGAAATTTGGCCGAATTGCAGGAGAAAAATGGTATGTTTTGGGCCGGGGAGAACTCAGGGCCTGGACAGGGGGAAATCTTAAACTGGGATGCAGAGAATATGAAAAAAAGAAATATTGCCGGACATAGAGTGAACCAGAGGTTCATGAAGGGGTGCACCACCGCGGGTGTATTCTTTCGTGAACCTCTTTTTTGTTTTCAGGAGTACTCTGTACTGCTTTTACGTCCGGCCGGGAAGGGAGGCAGGATATCGTGATACGTGTAAATGGAACAGAAGAGGCATATTCTGATGAAATGACAGTTATGGAATATGTCAGTGCAAAAGGATACCGGACAAACCGGATCGCCGTGGAAAGAAACGGACAGATTGTTCCGAAGAGCGCCTATGAGAGTACTGTGATAAAAGACGGCGACAGTCTGGAAGTGGTCAGTTTCGTAGGAGGAGGCTGAAATATGGTTACAAGGGAAGAACTGAATGAGGCTCTGGCAGAAAGGCACGGCCGGGAGATACAGGGGATCCTTGCCCGGTCAGGAGCGGCTGTCGCCGGCCTGGGAGGCCTGGGTTCCAATATTGCATTCAGCCTTGCACGCACAGGCATCGGTTATCTGCATCTGATTGATTTTGACCGGGTAGATATTACAAATCTGAACCGACAGCAGTATTTTATCCATCAGATCGGAATGAAGAAAACAGAGGCGCTGAAAGAAAATCTGCTGCAGATCAATCCCTATCTGGAGATACGTACAGATTTTGTGAAAGTGGAGGAAGGCAATATCAGGGAGCTGCTGGAAGAAGACCGGTATATCTGCGAGGCGTTTGACAAGGCAGAGAACAAGGCAATGCTGGTCAATGCCGTTCTGGAACAGTTCCCGGAAAAGTATCTGGTTGCAGCCAGCGGCATGGCCGGATTCGGAGACAGCAACCGGATCCGAACAAGAAAAGTGACGGATCACTTTTATCTCTGCGGAGACGGGACTTCCGATGCAGAGGAGGGAATCTGTCTGACTGCGGCCCGGGCGGCGCTCTGCGCGGCTCATCAGGCAAATATGATTGTAAGCCTGATACTGGAAAATAAATAAAAGAAAAGGAAAAAGATAAGCGAAAAGGAGAAAGACATGAATACAGAAAAAGATACCTGGAAATTAGGAAACCATGAATTTACATCCAGATTTATTCTGGGATCGGGGAAATATTCCCTGGAGCTGATACAGGCGGCTGTTGAAAATGCCGGCGCCCAGATTGTTACTATGGCGCTTCGCCGGGCAAATGAAGGCGGACTGGCTAATATTCTGGACTATATTCCGGAAAATGTGACGATTCTTCCGAATACGTCCGGAGCCAGAAATGCAGAAGAGGCAGTGCGGATCGCACGTCTGGCAAGAGAAGTATGCGGCAGCGAATTTATCAAAATCGAGATTATGCGGGATACCCGTTATCTTCTTCCGGATAATTACGAGACAATTAAAGCAACAGAGATACTGGCGAAAGAGGGATTCGTAGTAATGCCTTACATGTATCCGGATCTGAATATGGCGAGAGATATGGCGGATGCAGGAGCTGCCTGCATTATGCCTCTTGGCGCGCCCATCGGGTCCAATAAAGGACTTTGCACAAAAGAATTTATTCAGATCCTGATTGACGAAATTGATCTGCCGATTATTGTGGACGCAGGAATCGGAAGACCCTCTCAGGCATGTGAAGCTATGGAAATGGGTGCGGCGGCTGTGATGGCCAATACGGCGATCGCTTCATCCGGAGATGTAAAAGCCATGGCAGGCGCCATGGGACAGGCAGTTCAGGCAGGACGTACAGCATACCTTGCAGGTCTGGGACAGACAAGGGCAAGAGGGGGAAGCGCCTCTTCTCCGCTGACAGGATATCTGAGGGATTAGGAGGAAACAGAAGATGAGTACAGATCAGCATATTAATGAAAGTATTTTAAATGATGAGATCCGGGAACATCAGAAAGAGAACCGGACAGACCATATGGCCTATCTGCCGGACATGGAAAATATCGGCTCCGAGATGCTGGATCAGGTTCTTGCAGAGACTGCAGCATATGACTATGATGCGTTTACGGCAGATGACGTAAGGCATGCTCTCAGACAGGAACGGAAGTCTCTGAGGGATTTCCAGGCCCTGCTTTCCCCGGCAGCCCAGCCGTTCCTGGAGGAAATCGCCCAGCAGGCTCAGGCGGAGACACAGAAATATTTCGGCAATTCAGTCAGCATGTTTACCCCGGTGTATATTGCCAATTACTGTGAGAATTACTGCATTTACTGCGGCTTTAACCGCCACAACCGAATCCGCAGGGCCCAGCTGAATCCGGAGGAAATCCGGAGAGAATTTGCAGCCATCGCAAAGAGCGGTCTTAAGGAGGTTCTGATTCTGACCGGGGAAAGCCGGAAAAAATCAACAGTGGAATATATCGGTGAGGCTGTAAAAATCGCAAAAGAATATTTCCGCGTCATCGGTCTGGAAGTATATCCTATGAATTCGGATGAGTACGCTTATCTTCATAAATGCGGGGCGGATTATGTGACAGTTTTCCAGGAGACCTACAACCCGGACAAATATGAAACTCTTCATCTGGCCGGTCATAAGAGGGTGTTCCCCTATCGGTTCCATGCGCAGGAGAGAGCACTTATGGGCGGCATGAGAGGTGTGGGTCTGGCAGCGCTTCTGGGTCTGGATGATTTCCGCAAAGACGCCTTTGCCACCGGAATGCACGCGTACCTTCTGCAGAAGAAGTATCCCCACGCGGAAATCGCATTTTCCTGTCCCAGACTTCGTCCGATTATTAACAATGACAAGATCAATCCTATGGATGTGCATGAAGCCCAGCTCCTGCAGGTTGTCTGTGCTTACCGTCTGTTTATGCCATTTGCCAGCATTACAATTTCCAGCAGGGAATGCGCCAGAGTCCGGGACAATCTGGTCCAGATCGCAGCCACCAAGATTTCTGCCGGAGTCAGCACGGGAATCGGCGAACATGGAGAAGAAGTACAGGATAAAGGGGACGAACAGTTTGAAATTTCAGACGGCCGTACGGTAGATGAGGTATATCATGCTCTTACAGAGCATCATCTCCAGCCGGTAATGGCAGATTATATTTACGTGTAGAAGGAGAACAGGGATGAAAGAAAGTACATGGAGCCATATGATCGCGGTGACAAACCGTCATCTGTCAGCCCGGCCTTATCTGGAACAGATGGAACGGATCTGTTCCATGCATCCCCGGGCTCTGCTTATCAGAGAGAAGGATCTGACAGAGGAAGAGTATGGCTGCCTGGCCGGGGATGTGTATGAGATCTGCCGGAAGTATCATGTCCCGTGCATTTATCACAGCTTTGTTCATAAGGCGTTTGAAATGGGAGCAAAAGCAGTCCATCTGCCGCTCCCTCTTTTAAAGAAAGCCGGTCCGGACCCGGTTCTGAAATCTTTTGAAGCGGTAGGAACTTCTGTTCACTCCGTGGAGGAGGCCCGGGAGGCTGCCGCGCTGGGGGCCTCCTATCTGACAGCAGGACATATCTATACGACAGATTGTAAGAAAGGTCTTCCGCCCAGAGGACTTTCTTTTCTTCGGGAAGTGTGCAGAACGGCAGATCTTCCGGTTTATGCCATAGGAGGGATTCATACAGAGGAACAGATTGCGGAAGTAATGGCAGCAGGAGCAGCAGGGGCGTGTATCATGTCCGGAGCTATGCAGATATAGACACAGCCGGTACGGAAAAAATATCAGGGAAAATCAGCAGAATAGATTGACAGTGGTATTACCTGTATTATAATCATTAATACAGATAATACTTTGAGGAGGCATGACTTATGCTGATTTCTCTCGATATGAGCAGCGAGATCCCGATTTATGTGCAGCTGCGCAATCAGATTGTCACCGGAATCGGAAAAGGGGAGCTGAAAGCCGGTGAGTCTCTTCCGTCAGTCCGCCAGATGGCCCGGGATGCCGGGATCAACAGCATGACGGTAAATAAGACTTATCAGATCCTGAAGACGGAAGGATTTATTGAGATTGACCGGCGGAAAGGCGCCACTGTGCGCCCGGTGCAGAAAACAGAGGGCAGGTTCCGGGAGAAGCTGGAGGCAGAACTGGAACTTCTGTCCGCGGAGGCCTGCCTGAAAGGGATGCCGAAAGAAGAGTTTCTTCGAATCTGCGAGGAAATGTTTATGAGCATGCATCCGGTGGAAAGCGAGGCGTAGATATGGACATAGCTTTGTTTTTTATTTTTCTGATCTGCGACCTGATCATTGTACCGATCTGCTGGTTTTCTTACGGGAAGCAGGGGGAGTACAGAGAAGGGATGGTAATGGGGGTTCATATTCCGTCTCATGCCGTGGAGGATCCGGAAGTGAGAAAAATCTGCGGAAAAATTCAGAAGCATTGGAATCGTTTCCATCAGATCAATCTGCTGCTGAGTGTGCTGATCTGTTTCCTGTGCTTTTATAATTTTACCCTGTTTATTATTGTATGGTCCGTATGGCTGGCAGAATATGTGGCAGTGCTTTACGCACTGATTATTGTGCCCCACCGGCAGATGTACCGTCTGAAGCTTCAGCGGGGCTGGGTGGACGCGGCAAGTATGCGGATGGTGCGGATCGATACTTCTGTGTCGGCGCTTTCCGGGAAAATGGCGCTTACCTGGAAATGGCACCTGGCGCCGGTACTTCTGACAGCGGCCACAGCGCTGCTTCTGTATCATATGGAGCAAAGATACCGGCTGAGCTCCGGGGAAATGACGGTGGAATGGGTGCTGTATGCGTCCGGCGTGTCTGCCTGTCTTCTTTTTCTGGCTCTGCATATCGGAATTGTGCGGCAGGCAAACCGGGTGTACAGTGAGAATACGGAGATCAATCTTGCGGCCAACCGTCTGATGAAACGGGCCTGGTCTCTGGGGCTGGTGCTGGCTTCCTGGATCAGCGGCGGGGCGTGGATTTTCCTGGCGGTCAGTGGATCTTTGTCCGGTCCGGATCTGCCGGCAGGCTGTTATGGCGTCTATGCATTTCTTCTTGCGGTTTCGGCGGTAGCCCTTCTGGTTAGCCCTTCTGGTGCCTCTCGGACTGGCAGCGGGAAAGAGAAAAGAAATTCTGAGCGCGGATCAGGCTCCCTGCTATGTGGATGATGATGTATACTGGAAATACGGGTGGTATAACAATCCGGATGATCGTCACATTCTTGTTCAGGACCGGTTTAACAGTATGAATTATTCCTTTAATTTCGGGCGGCCGGTGGTGAAAGTCATACTGGGAGTCCTGGCGGCAGCTGTGGCTGGAATAGTAATCTGGGTGGGCGCGCTTCTGGCAGCTTTTGAAAATGTAGAAGTAACTTTCCGTGAGGATGACGGCATGTACCGGTTTGAGGCGGCGGGGTATGAATGTGAATTCAGCAGGGAGGATATTCAGTCGGCAGAGCTGATTGACGAGCTGCCCGACGAACGGTTCAGACGAACTAACGGAGGAAGTACGGAAAAAGTGAACATCGGATATTTCCGTGGAAAAGAAACGGGAAAATGTATGATGTTCCTGTACAATGACTGCACTCCGTTACTGGAGATCCGCCTGGATAATATGACGGTATTTGCGAACAGCCGGGATCCGGAAGAGACCTGTCAGTGGCTGGACGCGCTGTCGGAATAAATGAATCCGGCGCCGTCAGGAGCCGGACTTTTTTCCCCGATCCTTTCCGTTTTATGCTATAATTGGTCGTAGCGGAATACGGAAAAATATGAGCAGGAGGGAAAATTATGTCCGATTATGTAATTACAACAGATTCCAATTCAGATGTACTTCCGGCATTTATACAGGAGAACAATCTGACGATTATACCTCAGTATTATGCGTTCGGGGATACGGTTTACGGCGATCAGCTCAATATGGAGCCTCATGAGTTCTATGAGACCATGCGAAAAGGAGAACTGCCGAAATCAATGGCAAACAATCCGGAGGTGATCCGGGAGAAATTTGAAAAGCTGTTAAAAGAAGGAAAGAATATTCTGCATATTGCTTTTTCCAGCGCTTTAAGCGGAAGCTGCAATAATGTGGTGATGACGGCAAATGAGCTGATGGAGGAGTATCCGGAACGGAAGATTATTGTGTTTGACTCTCTGAATGCGTCTCTTGGCGAGGGAGTGTCTGTATACCGGGCTGTGGAATTGTGGAAATCAGGAAAAACCATGGAAGAAGTATACGATATTCTGACAGAAGAGCGGGATCACGTCAACGTGTCCTTTACCGTAAATGATCTGTATCATCTGCAGCGAGGCGGCAGAGTATCAAAGACTACGGCAGTGGTGGGAAGTCTGGTAAATATCAAGCCGATACTGACCGTGACGGCGTCAGGCGAACTGAAGGCGGACGGTACGGTGAGAGGAAGGAAGAAATCTCTGAAAACTCTGGTGTCCCGGATGGAAACTGCCCTTGATCCGGAGGCCTACGGCAAGGACCGTATGGTTGCCGTGCTTCATGGCGACTGCCTGGATGAGGCACAGAGTGTGGCAGATATGGTTAAGAATCTTGGTTTTACGAATGTGGTGATCAATGATGTAAGCCCCAGTATCGGAACCCATGCCGGCCCCGGCGTGGTAGGACTGGTATTTTACGGGAAAAAGCGTTCCTGAGAAACAGAGAAAGTCCGGACGGCAAAGGATAGAGCCTTTGCTGTCCGGACTTTTTCAGTATTAGGCTTTAGCCTGTTGAAAATAAATGCGCAGCGTGCATTTATTTGAGACT
>USFD01000120.1 GCA_900553885.1 uncultured Ruminococcus sp. | reverse complement strand
GCACCAGCTCCTGCAGCTTTGCCGTTATGTCTGCTATGTCGCGCACTTTATTGTATACGTAGTACACCTGTCCGTTTCTGGCAAGCTCCCTGTTTATCGCCTCTCTGACAAGCTCATCATTGTACTCCATGACATATGTCTGAATCGGTACACGGTCCATCGGCGGCTCCTCAAGCACGCTCATATCCCTTATGCCGATTAAGCTCATGTGGAGTGTCCTCGGAATCGGTGTAGCAGTCAGTGTGAGCACATCGACATTGACCTTCATCTGCTTAATCTTCTCCTTGTGAGTCACTCCGAAGCGCTGCTCCTCATCGATTACCAAAAGCCCCAGATCCTTAAACTTCACATCCTTTGACAGAACTCGATGAGTGCCGATAACAATATCGACCAGCCCCTTTTTCAGATCCTCAATGGTCTTTTTCATCTCTGCCGGCGTGCGGAAACGAGACATCAGATCAACTCTCACTGGAAAATCCTTCATCCTCTGTACGAAGGTATTGTAATGCTGCTGAGCCAGGATCGTTGTAGGAACCAGATATACTACCTGTTTCCCGTCCTGAATGGCCTTAAAGGCTGCCCGCAGGGCAATCTCCGTTTTTCCGTACCCTACATCGCCGCAAATCAGCCGATCCATAATCTTTCTGCTTTCCATGTCTCGCTTTGTGGCCTCAATCGCCTCCAGCTGATCATCGGTCTCCTCATAGGGAAACAGCTCCTCAAATTCCTTCTGCCAGACGGTATCCTTTTCATACGGAAAACCGCCCATCTCCTGTCTGGCTGCATACAGCTTCACCAGATCTCTCGCAATCTCCCGGACAGCAGTTTTCACCCTTGTCTTCGTCCGGTTCCACTGTTCTCCGCCCAGCTTATTTAATTTCGGCGCCTTGGCATCTGCTCCCGCATATTTCTGAATTCCGTCCAGACGGGTTGCCGGAAGATATAAGTTGCCTCCATCTGCATATTCAATTTTCAGATAGTCCTTTACAACCTTATCCCTCTCGATTTTTTCAATTCCCCGGTAAACTCCCAGTCCGTGATCCTCGTGAACCACATAATCGCCCACAGACAGCTCGGAAAAGCTCTGAATCTTTTTCCCTTCATAAGAAGTCTTTTTTCTCTTCCGTTTCTTTTTCTCGGTCCCGAACATGTCTCCTTCGGTAATCACCAGAAACTTAATCTGAGGATATTCAAAGCCCCTGTGCAGCTTGCCATAGGTTACGAGAATTTCTCCCGGCTGAACCTGTCGCGTTTCCTGATCCGGACAGAAGGCCCGAAGATCATATTCCCGAAGATCGCCTGCCAGACGGCTGGCTCTGGTTCGGGAGCCGGACAAAAGAATTACTCTGTATTTTTCCTTTTTCCACCGCTTCAAATCCTGAATCAGCATTTCAAAGCTGCTCTGATAAGAATTCACATTTTTTACATTAATGCTGTATTTCTTTTCCACAGTCATTCCCGGAAGCTTCTGTTCCAGTCCAGTCAGATACACCGTGTTAGGTCTCTGTGCCCGGGCCAGAATTTCCTTCACCGGATACAAAAGCTCGGTCTGTCCCGGAAGCAAATATCCCTTTTCCAGACGATGGGACATACTCTCCCGAAACTCTGTCTCCACAGCCTCTCCCTTTTCCCGCAGTCTTGGCGGCTCGTCCAGAAAAATCATACTGGAATCCGGCTCAAAATAATTCAGAAAAGATACGGTTTCCCTTCCAAAATACGTGACACAGCTATCCAGTCCTGTGATTTTCCAGCCTTCCTCCATTCCCTCAGTCAGTTCCTTCACAATCGACTGGATCCGATGGGCCTCTTCTGTTTTCATGGCTTTTCTCAGTTTTTCCGAAAAAGCCTTTTCTTCTTTTCTAAGACGTTCCGCTCCCAAAAGAAGCTCTTTCTTCGTCAGTACCAACTCTGTAGCCGGATAAATCAGAATCTCATCCAGCTGTTCAATGGAACGCTGACTTTCCAAATCAAAGGTACGGATAGAATCAATCTCCGTGTCCCACAGTTCAATCCGCACCGGAACCTCCTCTGTCAGAGGGAAAATATCCAGAATACCGCCGCGAATGGAAAACTGCCCCATACCGTCTACCTGAGGCATTCGTTCATATCCCAGCTGCGTCAGCTTTTCCTTCCATTGTTCCAGATCCAGCTCCTGCCCCGGTTCTGCTCTGAGAACCTGATTTCTCAGCTGCTCCAGAGGAAACAAATGATCCATAAGTCCGTCCAGAGTCGTTACCACAACACCAGAGGGATCCTCCATCAAATGGCGCAAGGTTAAAAGCCTCTGCCGGGTCAGCAGATTTCCATGAATATCCGCACTGTAAAACAGAAGATCCTTGGCCGGATAAAGCCATACATCATCCCGGAAGCAGCAAAAATCATCGTAAATCTCCCGCGCACGCGCCTCATCATAAGTGACAACCAGCTTCCAGGGCATATCCGGCTCTGCCTCTGCCATCAGGTGAACCTTTTGCGAATCCATACAGCCGCTGACCTGTACCGGTCCCTTTTTCCGGGCAATATCCCGGCTCAGCTCTTCAAATTCTACCAGCTCTATTAATGGGTTTGAAAATATCCTGCTCATTTTTGTACTCCCTGCTTTCCCCAGTCAAAATCTTCTACTCTGCCTTCTTCTTCGCATTAAAATGATTCATTGCCCGCTCTGCTCCATCAGTCATCATCATAACCGCAGCCTCTGCTGCCTCTCCAAAAGCCTCCTCCATCAGCTTCTGTTCCCCAGCTCCAAACCGGCTCAGCACATAATCTGCCAGATCCATGCGAGGAGGCTTAGCTCCTACCCCAACCTTAATCCGCGGAAAATCCTGGGTTCCCAGATTTGCAATAATATTCTTGATTCCATTGTGTCCGCCGGCGCTTCCCTTCAGACGAATCCGAAGCTGTCCCGGATCCAGGCTGATGTCATCGTAAATCACAATCATCTCCTCCGGCTCAATTTTATAATAATCCGCCGCTGCACGGATACTTTCTCCGCTTAAATTCATAAAGGTCTGAGGCTTTAAAAGAAGAACCTTCTGTCCCTCTATGACACCTCTGCCGCACAAAGCCTTGTGCTTTTTCTCACTGATATCAATCCGGTATCGATCTGCCAGCACATCTATCACCGAAAAGCCTACATTGTGTCTTGTTTTATCATATTCCTTTGTTGGATTTCCAAGTCCTGCTATTAAATACATCTTCTTTCCTTTCCATTTCATCCTGTACCACGCGCCAAAAGCGCTAATTTTCTCTCCCCAGGGGGTATAGACACCGGGAAAGAAAACTAGCGCCAAACTGCTACGGGTTTTATTGTAACAGGTAGAAAATCTCTTGTAAAGGTCTGCTCTTCAGAAAGAATTTTAAATAGATTTCCTATAAAACAGGAAGATGCAGCCGCCCCGAAAGAGCTGCTGCATCTTCTGATCTCACTTTTCCGAAAGTCCCTGCCTATTCGGCTGCTGCCTCCAGAGCAGTTGTCTCATATTTGTTCAGAATCATATCCTGAATCTTTTCACGGGTTTCAGAATTGATTGGATGTGCAATATCTCTATACTCCCCGTCTGCTGCCTTACGGCTTGGCATGGCGATGAAAAGTCCTTTTTCCCCTTCAATTACCTTGATATCATGAATGACAAATTCATTATCTAAGGTAATGGAAACAATCGCTTTCATCTTACCCTCTTTTTCAATCTTTCTTACTCTGACATCTGTTATCTGCATTTTTCCAAGCCCCTTCCCTCTCGTAAACTGTACAACTGTCCAGTCCTCCTGTTCCGGGTCTTTCTGACTTCCCCGAACAATGCTTATGCAGGCTTGTCTGCCTTATTGTTTGCAGACCTCCCCTCCTGGAATAAGACTGAAACAGCTGCTATATCCCCCGCACCAGCGTTTCAGCCTGTGCCTATAATGTATAGCGTTCGTTTTTCTCAACTACAATCTTTATCTCATCCGGAGTGCCAATATATGTAGTGTTGGCGCGGATGGTATCACGGCTCTCTACGATACAGTTTTCGATCACAGTATTGTCCCCGATGTAAACATCGTTGAGAATAATGGAATTTTTAATAACACAGTTATTGCCTACATAGGCCTTCTTAAACAAAATTGAATTTTCCACGGTTCCGTTGATAATGGATCCGCTGGAAATCAGGCTGTTTTTCACTGACGCGCCAGGATTGTACTTGGCCGGCGGCAGATCGTCTACCTTGGAATAAATGTCCGGATACTGCTTAAAGAAATAGTTGCGCACATCTGGTTTCAGGAAATCCATATTGGTTTTGTAATAGGAATCCACAGATGCAATATTGCTCCAGTAAGAGTCTATCTTGTATCCGTAAATACGCTTCAGGTTTTTATAACGAACCAGAACATCCCGTACAAAGTCAACCCGATCCTCTGCAGCACAGCGCTCAATCAGCTCAATCAGCTGACGGCGGCGAATAATATAGATACCGCAGGAAACTGTATTGGAGGTTGCCACCATGGGCTTCTCCTCAAATTCTACAATACGGCCGTCATCATTCAGCTTCAGCAGACCGAAGCGGGTCACATCCTCTTCCTCGCTCATATCCTTGCATACTACAGTAATATCTGCTTTCTTCTCGATATGATATTCCAGAACCTTGTTGTAATCCATCTTATAGATACCATCGCCGGATGCAATCACAACATACGGCTCATGGCTGTTCTTTAAAAAGGTCAGGTTCTGGTACAGCGCATCAGCTGTGCCCCGGTACCAGTCGCTGTTCTGCGCTGTAATGGTCGGGGTAAATACATACAGACCGCCCTGTTTTCTTCCGAAATCCCACCATTTGGAGGAGCTTAAATGCTCGTTTAAGGAGCGGGAGTTGTACTGAGTCAGCACTGCCACGCTCTGAATGTGGGAATTGCTCATGTTGCTGAGTACAAAGTCAACGCTCCGGAAGCTGCCTGCCACCGGCATAGCGGCGATTGCCCTCTTGTTGGATAACTCTCTCATTCTCTTGCTGTTTCCGCCTGCTAAAACAATACCGATCGCTCTCATTGTACTCCACCTGCCTTTATAATATAGTCTCCGCTTTCAAGCGCTCCGTCGTGGTAATCCGCACTCTCTGTCACTCCGGAAACAGCGGTATTTCTTCCCACCTTCACTCCGTCCGGAATCACAGAACGCTCTCCAATAGTAACCAGATCGAACTGGTAAACCTTTGGATCGTATTTGCTGGGCGCGTACTCGCCCACACCGATCTCCGCATTGGCTCCAATAGCCACATCCTCGGCGATAATGGCCTTGTCCACCACCGTGCCGTCGCCGATGGAGGTACCCTTCATTACAATGGAATCCTTCACCACCGCGCCCTTTCCGACGGTCACTCCGGCTCCGATGACAGAATTGATAACCTGGCCGTAAATCTCTGAGCCCTCTCCGATAATACTTCTCTCGATCTTCGAATCAGGCGCCGTATACTGAGGCGGAATAATGTCGCTCTTCGTATAGATCTTCCAGTACTCCTCATACAGGTTGAATTCCGGGATGATGTCGATCAGCTCCATGTTTGCCTCCCAGTAGGAGCCCAGAGTTCCCACATCCTTCCAGTATCCGTTATACTCGTAGGCGAAAACTCTCTTTCCGCCGGAAAAGCAGTAAGGGATGACATGTTTTCCGAAGTCGCAGCCCGGTTCTTCGGAAAGCTTGATTAAGGCATCTCTCAGTACCGGCCAGCTGAATATGTAAATACCCATGGAAGCCAGATTGCTCCTTGGGTTCGCAGGTTTTTCTTCAAATTCCGTAATACGGTTTTTTTCATCTGTGATCAGGATTCCGAAACGGCTTGCTTCTTCAATCGGCACCGGCATGGCAGCGATTGTAATATCTGCATTATTTGCCTTGTGATACTCCAGCATTACCTCATAGTCCATCTTATAAATATGATCGCCGGAAAGAATAAGGACATAATCAGGATTATAATTTTCCATATACTCCAGATTCTGGTAAATGGCGTTGGCTGTACCTGTATACCAGTCGCTTCCTTTGCTTCTCTCGTACGGCGGAAGAACGGTAACGCCTCCCACATTGCGATCAAGATCCCACGGAATTCCAATTCCGATATGCGCGTTTAAACGCAGCGGCTGATACTGGGTCAGAACTCCCACCGTATCTACGCCTGAGTTAATACAGTTGCTCAGAGGAAAGTCAATAATTCTGTACTTCCCGCCAAAAGAAACTGCCGGCTTCGCCACTTTCTGTGTCAGCACGCCGAGACGGCTGCCTTGTCCTCCTGCTAAAAGCATAGCTATCATTTCTTTTTTGATCACGATATCACCCCTTGATGTATATTTGCTTGTGTGCTTTCATGTTGTAACATTTATTATACCATACTTTTTATAAAAAGTACACAAATTACCGAATGATTTTATCTGTTTTTTGTACATTTTCCGACATTTTGTGCGTCATATCACCAGAAAACACCAAATTCAGCTGTATCTTATATTTTTCAGCCTTTGCGCTGGGATCCCGATGCGTAAAAATCCTGCTCTTCCCCTTGAATCCACAGGAAAAATACAGTATAATGGCAACATCAGAAATTTGTTTGAAAATAGTCAAACAAAGTACCTGTTTCATTTCGAAACCATTTGACGGCTCGGGCCTCCTATCTGCGCCCGGGCCGTTTATCAAACAAAAAGGAGCACGATTATGGATTTGATTACCGTAAGAGAGATTTACAGGGACAGAGACAAATTCCTTGGAAAGGAAATCCAGATTGGCGGATGGGTGAGAAGCATCCGCGATTCTAAGACTTTTGGATTTATTGTAGTAAGCGACGGAAGCTACTTTGACACGCTTCAGGTTGTTTACCATGACAATATGGAGAACTTTAACGAGATCAGCAAGTTAAACGTAGGCGCCGCCATCCTGGTAAAGGGAACTCTGGTAGCTACTCCCGAGGCAAAGCAGCCATTTGAAATCCAGGCTTCTGAGGTAACCGTTGAAGGAATGTCCTCTCCTGACTACCCGCTTCAGAAGAAGCGCCACAGCCTTGAGTATCTGAGAACCATTTCCCATCTGCGTCCCAGAACCAACACCTTCCAGGCTGTCTTCCGCGTGCGCTCCCTGATTGCCTACGCGATCCATCACGGAGAGCCGGGAGATATTATTGTGCTGGCGGGCAAAGGACACGAAGATTACCAGGAAATCCGGGGCAGGAAGTATCCGATGGATGAGCGCGTTTTGATCCGCGAGATTCTGGAGGCGGATAAGAGCGCCGGAAACGTGTGACGCGGCGGTAGGATATTCGTGAAGGAAAAGTATGCGGATATTATTGTGGACATTACCCACTCCCAGATCGACAGGACGTTTCAATACCGCATTCCGGAGGCGCTGCGCGGACAGATTCACATAGGGGATAAGGTGCTCGTACCCTTCGGGAACGGAAACCGCAGGATTTCCGGCTATGTGGTCGGGCTGTCCGATACGCCGTTCTGTGAGGAGAGCAGACTGAAGGATATCGCGGGAACCGCGCCCGGAGGCGTGGAAGTGGAGGCAAAGCTGCTCCCTCTGGCAGGCTGGATCCGGGAGAATTACGGTTCTACGATGATTCAGGCATTAAAGACGGTCTGGCCAGTGAAGAAGGAGGAGCGGCCCAAGGAGAAGCGGATGATTCACAGGACGGTTTCTGTGGAGGAGGGAAGAAAGTGGCTGTCTTTCTTCCAAAGGAAGAACCAGAAGGCAAGGGCAAGGCTTCTGGAAGTGCTTTTGAAGAGCGAGGATGTAGATTATGGATGGATTACGAGAAAGCTTGGCGTAACAGCTCAGGTCGTACGTGCCCTGGAAGAAAAGAAGATCCTTACAGTGGAGCGGGAAACGGTATTTCGTAATCCGGTGCGGGCATCCGGCGCCGGACGGGCGCGGATAACTTATACGGAGG
>USFD01000119.1 GCA_900553885.1 uncultured Ruminococcus sp. | reverse complement strand
GAGAAGGGTTCATTATTCAATGTGAAGGTTTGGATGAAGCTACTGGTGAAAAAGAATACACCATGCTATGGAAACAAAAATAGAAATCGGAAGTTATGGAGGTAATTATCAATGAGAAATATTTACGATAATAGTGAATTTTTTGCCGCATATGCGGAAATGGGAAGAAGCAAAGATGGTCTGAAAGCTGCTGGAGAGTGGCATCAGTTGCAACCGTTATTTCCTAAATTACAGGGAAAAAAAGTTTTGGATTTAGGATGTGGTTACGGTTGGCATTGCAAATATGCCGCACAAATGGGAGCTACTGAAATTCTTGGTATTGATAGTAGTCAAAAAATGATTGCAAAAGCAGTAGCTGATAACTCTGATGACAAAATCAAGTATAAAGTTTGCGGTGTTGAAGAATACATTTATCCTGAAAATACTTATGACCTAGTTGTTTCTAACCTGGTACTGCACTATATCGAAAATTTAGCTAATATTTATCAAAAGGTGTATTGCACATTAAAAGTAGGTGGGTATTTCCTATTCAATATTGAACATCCGACTTTCACCGCAGGTGTTAATGAGGATTGGATTTATGATGAAAATGGGAAACCTAAATATTGGCCAATCGACAATTACTATTACACAGGCGAAAGAGAAACCAATTTTCTTGGTCAACGAGTAATTAAACAGCACCACACATTAACGCAGATATTGAATCCACTTATAAAATGTGGTTTTCAAATTGAGGCTATTGAGGAAGCAATGCCTCCGGCAGATATGATGGGTATGCCGGGAATGTGTAATGAAATGCGTAGACCTATGATGTTGTTGGTTAAGGTTAAAAAGGTTTAATAAACAACTTTCAGTTTATGAAACTGAGAAATTGGTATTTTAAGAGGAGGTATGTATTATGAATATAGGATTTTGGTCATGTATAATTTTGGTTATACCATTTGTAATTATAGGTGTGTTATTTGCGATTTTTAAGGAAAAAGCAACTAAATTTGTTTCAGGATTTAATTCATTTTCTAAAGAAGAACAGGCAATGTATGATAAAGCTCAGATCTCTCGTGATATAAGAAATCAGTGCTTCATATGGACTGTTATAATGTTAGCAGGAGCGACATTATCCTGCTTTTTAACCCCATATATGGCTATACCAACCTATATTATTTGGTTAGTTCTGTTTTTTAGAGAAGTCCACTTTGATAATCATAAAGCGTTTGAAAAATATTTATTAAAGTAAATTCCAGTTTGTCGAAGTAATCCAAATACGGATTGGGCAAAAACGGTTTAGCAGTCACAGGTTCTAACCCTGTGGCTGCCTTTTCTTTTTCATGATACATAAATTTATACTTAAACCAGCGTAAGCGAGAGTGTGAAACTTTTTCTATAAAATAGTATTTAGAAGGTTCTTCTATGATAAAATAGAATCATAGGAGGGCCTTTTATTATGGCAAGACAAAAGAAACCTGTACACAGGGTACAAATGACAGAAGGAAAACGGAACATCATTCATCAGCTTTTGGAGGAATATGATATTCAGACAGTTGAAGATATCCAGGTCTTTTAGGCGGGACCATCAAAGAAATGATGGAAGCTGAAATGGATGACCATCTTGGATACGAAAAATCCGAGCGTTTGGACAATGACGATTATCGCAATGGCTACAAGCGGAAACGTGTAAACAGCAGTTATGGAGCTATGGAGATTGAAGTTCCTCAAGAAAAGAGAGCAGATCTTTTCCCGTATCCTGCAGGAATGCTATAAATACAGACTGATCGATCCTTCCGAGGTCTTCGTGGATGCCACCCATGTAAAAGCACGGGCAAACAGCAAAAAGATGCGGAAACGGATTGCAGATGAGGAAGCACTGTTCTTCGAAGAGCAGTTAAAGAAGGAAATCAACGAAGACCGGGAAGCGCATGGGAAAAAGCCTCTGAAAGAAAAGAAGGAAGATCCCAAAGATCCCCCCTCCTGTGGTGGCAGCTCTGATGGAAAAGAAGAAAAAACGGTCAAGGAAAGTACAACGGATCCGGAAAGCGGATGGTTCCGAAAGGGTGAGCATAAAAATGTTTTTGCGTATTCCGTGCAGACAGCCTGTGACAAAAGCGGATGGATTCTGGGTTATAGTGTAAATCCCGGCAATCAGCATGACAGCCGGACATATAAATTCCTGTATGATAAGATAAAAGACATTGGCATTCAGACACTGGTAGCCGATGCAGGATACAAAACACCAGCGATAGCAAAGTTACTTCTGGATGATGGTATCACACCGCTTCTACTGTATAAACGCCCCATGACCAAAGATGGTTTTTTCAAAAAAGCCGAGTATGTGTATGATGAATATTTTGACTGCTATGTATGCCCGAATGATCAGGTGCTGGCTTATCATACGACGAACCGTTCCGGGTACCGGGAATACAAGAGCTGCGGAATCGTCTGTGAAGGATGTCCATATCTGAAGCAGTGCACAGAAAGCAGGGATCATGTGAAGGTAGTGACCCGGCATATCTGGGAGCCGTACATGGAAAAGTGTGAGGATATCCGGCATACGATTGGGATGAAGGAAGTGTATGCGCAACGGAAAGAGACCGTAGAGCGCCTCTTCGGAACAGCAAAAGAAAACCACGGATTCCGCTATACACAGATGATAGGAAAAGCCCGGATGGACATGAAAGTCGGGCTTACGTTTGCCTGCATGAATCTGAAAAAACTGGCAAAGATGATAGCCAGGAAGGGAAAAAGGGGAACTCAAAAGTGTTTATTATTGATCAAGTACACACTTTTTGAACCGAAAACAAGAAAAACGCTTCTGGAGTGCTGACCAAAAGCGTTTTGTCTACAGTCTGAGGCTGGGAATATCCCAGCCTGCTTTGGCTTATTTCGTCCGTTTGCCGTGATAGCTGTTCTTTTTCACAACAACCAGGGATATAAACAATCCTGCCAGAGAAAGTCCCATCAAGGAAATCCACAATCCCAGGTTCGTGGTATCTCCCGTCTTGGGCGGATTGACCGGCTGCTCCGGTGCATCGCTATCCTTGGTGTTGGTAAAGGCTGCCACAGCGGTTTTACCGTCGCTGATTCCTCCGCCGCCGGACGGTTGAGTTGGCGTAGACGTATCCTTTTCATATAGCAGTGCGAACGGAGAGAAGGAGTCGACTGCGAACTTAACGAATTTCTGTCCGCCGATTGTAACCGTTTTACATGTCAGTTTCTCCGGAATACGAGTGGTCAAAAGTTCATTCACATCAGCGTCACTGTCGCGGTCGATGCCCTTAAAGTGGATGATATGGAACTCAGAGTTTGACTTTGCATCGCTGGGGACCGGCCAGTACAGGTTCATTTTCTGACCAGCACCCATGGTAACGTAGATATTGCCGTCTGAGGTATCAACCAGATCGAGATAGCGGAACTGATATGAATACTTGCCTTCGGTGTTGGAGGTTCGATTGATGTACGCACTTAAAAGTGCATCATCCAGACTGTGATCGACCATCAGTTTTACACCGTCAGAGGATGCGCTGATACCGCTGTTATTGATATAATACTGCGTGTCTGTCTGTGCAGTGCTGACAAGCATGATATCCTTTTCCTGCGGATTAACGCTTGGAAGCGTGTTGTTCTCGATAGCACGATAAGTCGTATCATTGTTGCCGCGGACCTTCAGCGTGCCAGTGCCCAGCTTGATTGGACGGGTGAAGGTCTGGCCATCCGCGGTTGTAAAAGTCGCCTTGTATATCTGTTCATCCATCAGACCCTGATACACGCTGATCTTGTAGTTGCGGAACTGGTCGGTGAGCAGCGCCTGAAACTTCGATTCAGTCATGACCGAGCCGTCCGCACGGGTGAACTGTACGCGGGGGACGGTCTCCTCGCCGTCGTCAATCTGGCGGAGCTTGTAGACATAGACCCGACGTCCGTTCTCCATAACATGGCTCTTGCTTTCATCGCTGTACAGCTCCAGACTCCAGCTGCGCATTGTACCGTTGTCGTCGACAGGGGTCAGTCGTAGTTTTTCGCTCAAATTAACCGGGTTTTCATCTGTACCGCCGAGCCTTGCGTTAATATCGTCCGGCAGAGTGATATAGAAACCGATCTCCGGCAGATCATTCGCAGCAAACTTGCCATCTTGACCGATCACGCCGTGATAGCCGTCACCGCCGACATAAACCGTCAGGTTCATCGGTGCGATTTTAACGGCGGCATACGCTTCATCCGGCTTCCACTGGGCGTAGACAGTCATATTATTTTTGACATCGGTCGTAGCGGTAAAGGCATCGCCTGTACCGTCCGCCTTGGTATTCCAGCCATTGAACAGGTAGCCGCTGCGGGTCGGTTCAGTCGTCGGCAGATCAAAATGATTTGCAGCACCGACAACCTTGTCCTGCACCATGATATGAGGGTCGGCCTCGGTATCGCCGCCGTTCTTATCGAAGATGACGCGGACACCGTTAGCCACCTGCCACATATAGTAATCGTCCGTACCGTCGGCATCGGCCATGCGCTTGAGAAACCAGCCGTCTTCCACGGCATCGGCATTGCCCAATACAAACACATCCTGTGCGGGGGAATCGGTGTTTTTCTTGGAAAGAATGTAGTTGTCACCAAGTGCAGGCTTTTTCAGAGTCTGCCAATCAGCGGGGTCCACCGTGTTGACCGTGGTGGTGCCGGTGGAAAGGCCCTTGATTTGTACCGGAATCGTACCGGTATCGTAGTTTGCACCGGACGCGATTGTCGGCAGCCGCAGTTCGCCGTTGGCGGCGGTGTAATCATTCTGCAAATAAGCCGGTCCCATCAAAGCCATTACGCCGTTATTGGTTACCGCACCACTCAGGTTGCTTGTGCCGTGATTGATCAGGTGGCCGTTGGAGCCAATCTGCGTTGTGCCGTTGACAAAAATATCGTTGTAATTGTCAGTCTGGCTGTGCAGCTGCTCCCAGGTGCCGTTAATGACAGTATCGCCCCAAATCCAGACCTGACCGTTATCCGTTGTCAGGCTGCTGCCTTCCTCTACCATCAATCCGGCATTGCTGCTCATAATGTGGGCAGTCACATTGGAATTGTTTATAACATTGACTTGCGACATCATTTTGATGAACGGAATGGTGGCTTCGCAGTCATAGATATTGGCAACTGGGAAATCAGTCGAATAAGAACTTGCTTGCGTTCCCCGGATACCGGTGCGGATTTTCGGCTTTCCGGTGACATTGATGGAAGACCCGGCCGGTGCAGTGGTTTGATCGGTAACCATCACAAGACCCACGTCGCCGCCGTTTACATTCACGGTCACAGGGCCGTTGGCGGTAGCTGGGATACCTCTTTCCCACAGGCCGAAAAGATAGCCTTCATCATATTCAGTATCATACTCGCTGTTTTTCAGCTCAACATCGGTTGCATTTACTGTAACAGAGCCCTGGACAACGGAATCACTTGCACCGAAAATATTCTGCACATGAGATCCGTGGGCATTGATCGTAATGCTGCCGCCTACGTTACCGCGCAAGGCTCCGTAGATTTCCGGCAGATCATACGAGGTGGGCGTCGTTCCTTTGTCCCATGCCCATGCATTTTCATAGGTGTCGATCGTAATGTTGCCGTCTACCGTATAATTACCCTCAACGCCGGGATAGAGAGCAAAGCTATTGCCTGCGCCGACAATCGGCCAGTTGCTACCTAACCGAAGAATCTGATTGGTATTCTCATAAGCAGGATTACCTGCAATGATATGCAAATTACCGCGAATGATGGATTTCTCCAGCGGCTCCTCCGTACCGACAATGCCCGCTACACAGCCTGCACGAACATCCAGAGTAACATCCCCCTTCATTTCGCATCCGTATGTGCCTTCAATTGCAGGAGACGCGGTACTACTTTTGTTGTCATAAATCAGCGTAGCATTGCCGCCAACATAGACATCGGGCACATTCCTGCCATCGCCGCTGGTTCCGTCGCCCTTCATGCAGCCGGGGTTCAGGTGGTTGCCGCCCATCATTTGAATATCGCCCGTGATTTCCAAATAGGTATCGCCCACAACATTTCCCTGATACGAGCCGCCGATCACATCGTGCAGACCGCTGGAAGAGGACAGGTTGATATAGCCGCTGGCGGCAATCACTACATAAGTGCTGCCTACTGTTGTTTTGTAACCGCCGCCGTAGAGTGTTTCGCTTAAATGGATCTGACTGTTTTCAGTAAAAATCGTTTGGTATCCGTTGCAGAACAGTCTGCTTCCGGTCACATTGACATTATCAAAGGTGCAGTCTCCGCTGAGAATACCATAAAAAGGAAATATGAGTTTCTTCATTTCCCCGTCTTCACTCTTTACAGTAATATGCTTACCGTCCACACCAAAGAATGTAGTAGAACTTCCTCCTGAAGTGCTCTGCACGGTTACATCTGCTTTTAGCACAATGGTTGCTTCGGTATCAGTGCCTATTTGAATGCTACTCAATGCATCTATGAGTTCACTGTTGTTGGATACTTCATAGTTTGTCTCCGCAATCGGTGCGATTGCATCTTCTTCTGATAACGCCTCTTCACTTACTTCGCTGACCGTTTCAGATGACTCTTCTGTTGTCATCTGCTCTTCATCCTCGATGCCGAGCGATGCATTCGATTTACCTGTTACGCTATCTGTTTCAGACGATTCTTCCGTTTTTGCATGTTGTTCATACTCAGTGTCGAAGGACGCGTCTGCTTCGCCGGGCTTGCCGCCGCTTTCAACGCCTTCTTCCTGAGAACTCAAATCTGGTGTATCATCAGACACTCCACACATTGTTTCAGTAGATGGTTCCATTGTTTTTTCCGATCCCGCAAATGCGGTGGTCTGCATCATGGTTAAAACCATCATAGCCGCCATGATACCTGCCATAATTCGTTTTTTCATTTTATCACCTAGTTCACATATTTTACATTCAGAATGGATGCAAGCAGGGAAGGAGTCACGATGCTTCCCCGGAGAAGATCCTTTGGACGCTTTCCCCGTAAGAATTCGTCCTGATGATCTCCGCCAGTCCCTACATAGACTTCCACGGTATGGACTTCCACCGTCCAGGATTCCGGTTCATGGCGCAGTCTTTTGTAGGTTTCATCCTTCATTCTTCGCCAGTTACCTGCACCATAAAACGCATCCAGTTCTTCTGTGGATACATGATAAGGTGGAAGGATCTCTTCCGGGAAATTTTTCAGATCCGTTTCCCGTTGTCCTTTTTTCTTATGGTTACGTCGGGATGGAAGTACTTCCTCCGCAGCAGGTTCCGGGACAGACAGATCGCAGCAGCTTTCTGCCTCATCAAAGAAGGACAGCTGACCGTCTATGGAATCCAGAGTTTCTGTGTGTTTTCCGAAACGATAGCTGTTCGCTATGCGTACCTGTTCGATCAGCCGCTCGATGTTCTTATTCAGGGTATCCAGCTGTCCCTGCATCATAAGAACGATGGTGATCAGCTCCTTTCGGCTGCAGTTATTCAGTTCTTCCAGTGTATGTCTGTCTGCCATTGTCCTGCTCCTTAAACTGTTTTCATTATACCAGAAAACACAAAGGATTGCGAACCGGCAGAAATGCGGGTTCCGTCATTCTGCCTATGCCTGTATGGCGGTGTGATGGTCATAGAGCCAAGGAAATATAAAGTTTTCAAGGTGCTGAAAATTTATTCGGATCCTCCTGTGGATACGTCACAGACCATGAAACAGCGTCCAAAGAGGCTGTAACACCGGGAATGGATCTGACCTGATATCAGACATAAAAAATCTATGTTTTGCCCAAAGATCAGATGGGCTTTTGCGGTGTTACTTCTCTGACTTTAGGGTTCAGAGGATTCAGCCCCATCATAAGATAACGGAACTGTTCCGCTGTAAGGTCTGCGGCCTCTTCGCTGGTCCTCGGCCAAGACAGGGAACCTGCCTCCAGCCGCTTGTAGAGCTGAAGAAAACCGTCTCCCATCCATAGAAGGCCCTTGATGCGGTCGGATCGTCTGCCACAGAAGAGAAATAAAGTTCCCTTTTCAAA
>USFD01000118.1 GCA_900553885.1 uncultured Ruminococcus sp. | reverse complement strand
ACATGGCTCGTATTGCAGGTGTAGACTTACCAAGAGACAAACGTGTAGAAATCGGTCTGACTTATATCTATGGAATCGGAAGAACAAGTTCAAACCGTATTCTGGCAGAAGCAGGAGTAAATCCTGACACACGCGTGAGAGATCTTACAAGTGAAGAAGTAAAGAAGATCAGCGCAGTAATTGATGAGACACAGGTAGTAGAAGGTGATCTCAGAAGAGAGATCCAGCTTAACATTAAGAGACTCAAAGAGATTGGATGTTACCGTGGAATCCGTCACAGAAAAGGACTTCCGGTTCGTGGTCAGAAGACAAAGACAAACGCAAGAACATGTAAGGGTCCGAAGAGAACAGTAGCGAATAAGAAAAAATAATCTGTTCGTAAATCCCGGCGGATGCGGCCTGAGAGAGGCGGCATAAGTCTGGCTGATCGAACAACCTTGATAGAGAGATTAAAGAAAGTAGGTTAGTTTAAATGGCAAAGAAAGTTGCAAAAAAAGTAACAAAAAAACGTGTCAAGAAAAACGTTGAACGAGGACAGGCACACATCCAGTCATCTTTTAATAATACAATCGTTACATTAACAGATACACAGGGAAATGCTCTTTCATGGGCAAGTGCAGGCGGCCTGGGATTCAGAGGTTCAAGGAAATCTACTCCGTACGCAGCGCAGATGGCAGCTGAGACAGCAGCAAAGGCAGCGCTGGTTCATGGACTGAAGACAGTAGATGTATTCGTAAAAGGACCTGGTTCAGGAAGAGAAGCAGCAATCCGTGCTCTTCAGGCATGCGGCATTGATGTAGTAAGCATCAAGGACGTAACTCCGGTACCGCACAACGGATGCCGTCCGCCGAAGCGCAGAAGAGTCTAATTTCAGAATACAGAACATTTTCAGCAGACAACTGTTATTGTACAATGTAAAGAAATCAGGGCGGCGGAAGCCGCAGTGTATATAAATTAGGAGGATAGACATGGCAGTAAACAGAGTTCCTGTTCTTAAAAGATGCCGTTCATTAGGCATGGATCCGATTTACCTCGGAATCAGTAAAAAATCTAACAGACAGTTAAAGAGATCAAACAGAAAGATGAGTGAGTACGGCCTTCAGCTTCGTGAGAAGCAGAAAGCAAAATTCATCTACGGCGTTCTTGAGAAACCGTTCAGAAACTACTATGCGAAGGCAAAACAGATGGAAGGTATGACAGGTGAGAACCTGATGAGACTTCTGGAGTCCAGACTGGACAACGTAATGTTCCGCATGGGATTTGCAAGAACAAGAAAAGAAGCAAGACAGATCGTTGATCACAAGCACGTACTTGTAAACGGCAAGCAGGTAAACATTCCGTCTTACCTTGTAAAAGCCGGAGATACAATTGAGATCAAAGAGAACAAGAAAGGCTCACAGAGATACAAAGAGATTCTTGAAGTTACAGCAGGAAACATGGTTCCTGAGTGGCTGGATGTTGATTCCGAGAATCTCAAAGGTACAGTAAAAGAGCTTCCGAACAGAGAAGCAATCGACGTACCGGTAGATGAGATGTTAATCGTCGAGTTATATTCAAAGTAATATCGGCTGTAACTTAGTATCCCCTCAACATATTAAACCCATAAGGAGGGTCTGTGTAGTGTTTGATTTTAATAAGCCTAATATTGAAATTACAGATGTTTCAGATGATAAGAAGTATGGAAGATTCGTTGTAGAGCCACTGGAGAGAGGATACGGAACTACCCTTGGTAATTCCCTGAGAAGAATTATGCTTTCTTCTCTTCCGGGAACAGCCATCAGTTCTGTAAAGATCGACGGAGTTCTGCATGAATTCAGTTCCATTCCGGGCGTAAAGGAAGATGTGACAGAGATTATCATGAACCTGAAGTCTCTGGCGATCAAAAACACATCTGAGTCAGATGAAGTGAAGACTGCGTATATCGAATTTGAGGGAGAAGGTGTTGTAACAGGTGCCGATATCCAGGTTGATTCCGATATTGAGATCGTAAATCCCGAGCAGGTTATTGCTACGCTCAGCGGCGGCAGCGACAGCAAGCTCTATATGGAACTTACAATTTCAAATGGCAGAGGCTATGTGAGTGCAGATAAGAATAAGACAGAAGATATGCCCATCGGCGTGATTCCGATTGATTCCATCTACACTCCGGTTGAGCGTGTAAATCTTACCGTGGAAAATACACGTGTAGGCCAGATTACAGATTATGACAAGCTTACACTGGATGTGTGGACAAAAGGAACCATGCAGCCGGATGAGGCGGTCAGCCTTGCTGCAAAGGTGCTCAGCGAGCATCTGAAACTCTTTATTGATCTGTCGGAAGTTGCCCAGGCAGCAGAAGTTATGATCGAAAAAGAGGATGATGAGAAGGAAAAAGTTCTGGAGATGAGCATTGACGAACTTGAGCTTTCTGTTCGTTCCTACAACTGCCTCAAACGTGCCGGAATTAATACAGTGGAAGAGCTTACAAACAAGACTCCGGAGGATATGATGAAAGTCCGCAACCTGGGACGCAAATCTCTGGAAGAAGTGCTTGCTAAGCTGAAAGAACTGAATCTTGAATTAAATCAGGGCGACGAGTAACAACGAGGAGTCCTGATGCTGCTTCTTGAACCGAAGGGTCAAGAAGGTACAATCTATTCCAGGGCGACGAGTGATAACGAGGAGTCCTGTATGGGAAATGTCATGTCCCGCCGGTAAGTCCGAAGAGTGCGGCGGGAGCATTTGATTAGTAAGCCCGAAGATGCATAACCAGATGTAAATAATGGAGGAAATTTAAAATGGCAAAGTATAGAAAACTCGGTAGAACTTCCGGTCAGAGAAAAGCTCTGATCAGAAATCAGGTAACAGCGCTTCTGAACAACGGAAAAATCGTTACAACAGAGGCAAAGGCAAAAGAGATCCGCAAAGTTGCTGAGGGTCTGATTGCACTGGCTGTAAAAGAGAAAGACAACTACGATGAAGTAACTGTTACTGCAAAGGTTCCGCGTAAGGACAAAGACGGCAAGAGAGTAAAAGAAGTTGTAGACGGAAAGAAAGTTACAGTTTACGACGAAGTTGAGAAAAAGATCAAAAAAGATCAGCCGAGCAGACTTCACGCAAGACGTGAGATGCTGAAAGTTCTCTGCCCGGTTAAGGAAGTTCCGGTGAAAGCAGCTGGAAAGAAAGCAAACACAAAGAACGTAAACATGGTAGAAAAACTCTTTACAGAGATCGCACCGAAGTATGCAGACCGCAACGGTGGTTACACAAGAATCATCAAGATCGGTCAGCGTAAAGGCGACGCTGCTATGGAAGTTCTGATTGAGCTTGTATAATCAATTGAATAGAAATAACAGTTCATTTACCGCCGGGTAAATATAAAGCGTTAAATCTGTATCGGCAGGCCATAGGAGATACAGATTTGGCGCTTTATTTTTTTTAGCAGACAGAACCGGAATGTGCCGTCGTACATCCGGTCTGGCCGGTACATGTGGCACAGTTAAAAGAAAGAGAGGAACCAATATTATGGAATGGCTTTTTTTGGTAATTGCAGGCGGACTTGAGGTATTCTGGTCTACATGCATGAAGTATTCAAACGGGTTTACGGAGATAAAATTTACTATACTTACAATTGTAGGAATGATATTCAGTTTCCTGCTTCTGTCGCAGGCGACTAAGACGCTGCCGCTGGGAACTGCCTATGCGGTATGGACCGGCATCGGGGCTCTGGGGGCAGTGATTGTTGGAATTGTTCTCTTTAAAGAGCCGGTAACGGCAGTGAGAATCTTCTTCGTGTCGCTGCTTCTGATCGGAATTGTAGGACTGAAAGCCACATCCGGGCACTGATATTTTACAGACTTTTCATTTTGTTTCTGTAATTCCCTGAAAATGGAAAGAAGAATAGTAACTTTGTTATAAATGCACAAATAATGTTAAAAAAATAACGTTAAAATATTAACAAATGTAGGTTGACAAATATTTAACAAACAGACTATACTTATTCCAGTGATTCAAAACAGATTCATTCAATTACAGGAGGAATTATCAGAATGGCAGACAAAGAAAAGGCAGTAGTGCCGGAGATTGTTGACAGTGTTGAGGCGCTGGAGGCAAAGATGGAAGCAATGCGTGAAGCGCAGAAGATTTTTGCGACATTTACACAGGAGCAGGTGGATAAGATCTTCTTTGAGGCTGCTATGGCGGCCAACAAGCAGAGGATTCCCCTCGCTAAAATGGCTGTGGAAGAGACAAAGAGAGGCGTAATGGAAGACAAGGTAATCAAAAATCATTACGCTGCAGAATATATATACAATGCTTACAAGGATACAAAAACATGCGGTGTAATTGAAGAGGATACGGCCTTTGGAATCAGGAAGATCGCGGAGCCCATCGGACTTGTGGCGGCGGTTATTCCGACGACAAACCCGACTTCCACTGCGATTTTCAAGACGCTGATCTGTCTGAAAACAAGAAATGCCATTATTATCAGTCCGCATCCCAGCGCAAAAGCCTGCACCATTGCCGCTGCAAAAGTTGTGCTTGATGCGGCGGTAAAGGCAGGCGCGCCGGAAGGAATCATCGGCTGGATCGATGCTCCGTCTCTGGAGCTGACAAATACAGTGATGAGAGAGTCGGACATCATTCTTGCTACCGGAGGTCCGGGAATGGTGAAAGCAGCCTACTCTTCCGGAAAACCGGCTCTGGGTGTAGGAGCGGGAAATACCCCGGTTATTATTGATGATACAGCAGATATCAGAATGGCAGTAAACTCCATTATTCATTCCAAAACATTTGATAATGGAATGATCTGTGCATCCGAGCAGTCCGTGACGGTCCTGGACAGTGTGTACGACGAAGTGAAAAAGGAGTTTGCTTACCGCGGGTGTTACTTCCTCAAACCGGGAGAGGAGCTGGATAAGGTCCGTAAAACAATTATTATCAACGGAGCTCTTAACAGCAAAATTCCGGGCAAATCCGCGTACGAGATTGCGAAACTGGCAGGAATTGATGTCCCGGAGAACACCAAGATCCTGATCGGCGAAGTAGAGTCTGTAGATATTTCAGAGGAATTTGCCCACGAAAAACTGTCTCCTGTACTCGCCATGTACAGAGCAGAGACCTTTGACGAGGCAATTGCCAAGGCAGAACAGCTTGTCGCTGACGGAGGATACGGACATACCTCTTCCCTCTTCATCAATCCTGCCGAGAAGGAGAAGATCGCAAAGCATGCGGCGGCTATGAAGACGTGCCGTATCCTGATTAATACGCCTTCCTCCCATGGCGGTATCGGCGATCTTTACAACTTCAGACTTGCGCCCTCACTTACTCTCGGCTGTGGTTCATGGGGCGGAAATTCTGTATCAGAAAACGTAGGAGTAAAACATCTTCTGAATATCAAGACGGTTGCCGAGAGGAGAGAGAATATGCTGTGGTTCAGAACACCGGAAAAGGTATATTTTAAGAAAGGCTGCACACCGGTTGCGCTTGCTGAGCTTGGAAATGTAATGCACAAGAAGAGAGCCTTTATCGTAACGGATACATTCCTTTACAAGAACGGATATGCAGAGCCCATTGAGAAGAAACTGGACGAGATGGGAATTCAGCACACCTGCTTCTACGACGTGGCGCCGGATCCCACGCTGCAATGCGCACGGGAGGGCGTAAAACAGATGACATCCTTTGAACCGGATACAATTATCGCTCTGGGCGGCGGTTCCGCAATGGATGCGGCAAAGATCATGTGGCTGATGTACGAACATCCGGAGGCAGACTTCGAAGATATGGCCATGGATTTCATGGATATCCGCAAGAGAGTGTACACCTTCCCGAAGATGGGGGAAAAGGCATACTTTGTAGCAATTCCCACTTCTTCCGGCACAGGCTCCGAAGTTACGCCCTTCGCCATTATTACAGACGCTGAGACAGGCGTAAAATGGCCCATTGCAGATTATGAACTGCTTCCGGACATGGCAATCGTTGACGTAGATAATGCAATGACTGCGCCGAAGAGCCTGACAAGCGCATCCGGTATCGACGTAATGACGCACGCAATTGAGGCATATGTATCCATTATGGCGACAGATTTTACAGACGGTCTGGCTATGAAAGCGGTGAAACTGGTATTTGAGAACCTGCCTTCCGCATACGAAAACGGAGCAAATGATCCCAAGGCCCGGGAGGCAATGCACAATGCTTCCTGCATGGCGGGGATGGCATTTGCAAATGCATTCCTTGGAGTAAACCACTCCATGGCCCACAAGCTGGGCGCCTTTCATCATCTGCCCCACGGTGTGGCAAATGCGGTAATTCTTACAGAAGTTATGAGATACAACGCCGCGGAAGTTCCGACGAAGATGGGAACATTCTCTCAGTATCAGTATCCCCACGCTCTGGCAAGGTACGCAGAACTGGGAAGATATGCCGGCTGCGCAGGCGGTACAGATGAAGAAGTATTTGAGAATTTCATAGCAAAACTGGAAGATCTGAAAGAGAAAATCGGTATCAAAAAGACAATTAAGGATTACGGTATTGATGAAAAATATTTCCTTGAGACTCTGGATGAAATGAGCGAGCAGGCATTTAACGATCAGTGTACAGCTGCAAACCCCAGATATCCTCTGATCAGGGAAATCAAAGAAATCTATCTGAAGTGCTACTACGGCAAATAAGAGAAAAACGAAGCTGTTCCTCCCGACAGCCGCAGCTTGGAGCACCGGAAGACAAAATTTAAAACTGCCGGAACGGTAAACTGCATTCTGTGCATTACCGTTCCGGCAGTTTTCTGCTGCTTATAAAGAATGATAAAACAGCTGGAACCTGCCGGACTGTATAAGTGATAAATTATTAACAATATTTTATACTGAATAAAGATAGTTAAAAGATATACAAAAATATTTCCGCAGGGTTACATTCCCTGTTTCTGTATTGTATAATGTGCCTATCTGAAAACGAAACAGGCTTCCGTGGGGGAGGCCGGCAGCAGGTTAGAAAGAAAAGGAGGGCTTTATTTATGAAACTGGAAGAGAAAAACGTAATTGTAAGACGTCCCTACAAGACGGTGTACAGATGTGATGACAGTATTGTCAAAGTGTTTGATGCAACCCATCCGAAGTCCGATGTCTTTAATGAAGCTCTGATTACAGCACGCATTGAAGAGACGGGACTGGATATACCAAAAGTAAAGGAAGTTGTACAGATTGACGGGAAATGGGCAATTTCGATTGAATATAAGGATGGAAAAACCCTGGAGGAGATGATGAATTCCGATAAAAAGAATATGGAGAAATATATGGAGGACTTCGTGGATCTTCAGCTTGAAGTACACAGCAGAACCTCTCCCCTTCTGAAAGGAATGAAGGATAAACTGACCCGTCAGATTAACGGTCTGAAAGAACTGGATGCTACAATGCGCTATGAGCTTCTGACCCGTCTGGAGAGTATGCCGAAGCACAATAAAGTATGCCACGGCGATTTTAATCCCAGCAATGTTATCGTCGGAAAGAACGGGAAGATGACGGTTGTAGACTGGGCCCATGCCACACAGGGCAATGCAAGCGCGGATGCGGCTATGACGTATCTTCTGTTTGCACTGAAAGATCAGGAGACTGCGGATCTGTATCTGAAGCTGTTCTGCAGGAAGAGCGATACGGCAAAACAGTACGTACAGCAGTGGCTGCCTATTGTGGCTGCGGCGCAGCTGTCAAAAAACAATGAGCTTCATAAAGAGTTTCTCATGAAATGGATTGATGTAATCGATTATCAATAGAAATTCGAATTGAATTTGTGTAATTGAGAAGGGACGCCGGGCGAGACTGGTATGGTGCAGGAGGACACACTTGCGTTCGGACCGCAGACGCAGCGGTACTGCATGCCGGGATTGCTTGACTTCTTCGACGTTAAAGTGCCCCTTTGCCTTTGTCTTATGAGGAATTGCGAAGGGAATTTCCGGACTGAGGGACAGAAAAAGACGGATGTCCGGAGAGTTTGAGGATGCGCCTTTCAGAAGAAGGGAACAGGGAATTCTGATGACTCTGGAATGAGTTTAGAAAAATAGGAACCTGAGAATC
>USFD01000117.1 GCA_900553885.1 uncultured Ruminococcus sp. | reverse complement strand
TCCCGACCTACACCCTTAGCAGGGGCGCCTCTTCAGCCTCTTGAGTATTTCTCCTGATTCTGAACACCACCGCCAAATACTGCGGAACTTTATTTGGTTCTGCACGAATAGTGCGAAATTTATTATACAAAATATTATTTCTAATGTCAACGTGTTTTTTTCATTTTTTTATTTTTTTCATTCCATGCCATGAAAGAAAGAAGCCGGTGCGCAAAACAACGCCCGGCTTTTTCAGTATCAGCCTTCAAACACTCCGCACTTGCATCAGACATTTGCATCAATTGTCTTCTGAATCCGCTCCTGAACAAGAGCAGCCACTTCTGTAGTTTTCATGTCTTTATAATCTTCATATAAGATAGGTTTCATAAAATGCACCTGAACAGTCACCGGACGGATTGTGTTTGTATCAAACGGCTTAAATGAATCGATCAGCGCGACAGGAACTATCGGACATTTTGCTTTTGTGGCAGCTTTAAAACTCCCTCCTTTAAATGTACCGATCTTATTTCCTTTTTTCGAACGCGTACCTTCTGCAAAAATAAGATAATTTCTCCCATTCTTCACTTCATTTGATACATTAATAATGACCTGCATAGCCTGGCGCACGTCATCCCTGTCAATCATATATGCCTTCATGCACGCAAAAACCTGCTTGAGAAAAGGGATATTCGCCACTTCTTTTTTGGCAACTACCGAAAACGGCCTGGGACATGCCTCGATTATCGCCAGTACATCATAAAGTCCCTGGTGATTCGGGAAAAACATAAACCCATCCTTTTCCGGAATATTTTCTTCGCCATGTACATCTATATGCACATTTCCTCCACGATTCGCGTGCAGATCTATCCATCTGAGGAACGCGTACATGTCTGTTTCCGGATATTTATCTACATGGGCAGCTCTGTAGCACAGGCGGGACCAGCCGAAAGGCACCAGAAAAATATTTCTCAACACCATCATCAGTATGCGTTTCATAATGCCTGTTCTCCTCTTCCGTCATATTTTAAGGCCGCCATCACAGCTCCACCTCTATCTTTCTGCCTGTACGATGATACTGATGATATCTCACCCCGGCCGAATCCATCATTCTCTTGGACGCAACCACGCTGGAGGTATCCGCATATTTATCGCTGTCATATATTACTTCCTTAATTCCGGACTGTATGATCGCTTTGGCACACTCGTTGCATGGGAAAAGAGAAACATAAAGTTTTGCTCCCGCAAGACTTCCGCCATTATAATTAAGTATGGCGTTCAATTCACTGTGAGTCGAATAAACATATTTGGTTTCCAGAGGATCATCGCCCTCTCTTGCCCAGGGGTATTCATCGTCCGAGCATCCTATCGGGAAACCATTATATCCCATGGACAGAATTTTATTATCCTGACTGACAATACAGCACCCCACCTGGGTATTCGGATCTTTTGACCGCATGCCGGAAAGCATTGCCACACCCATGAAATATTCATCCCATGTTAAGTAATCTTTTCTTTTGTCTGACATGATCTTCTCTCCTTCTGAATTATTTTGTTCCAAAAATCCGATCGCCGGCATCACCGAGCCCCGGCACAATATAGCCATGATCATTCAGCTTCTCATCCAGTGCGCCGATATAGAGATCTACATCCGGATGCTCTTTCTGCATACGTTCTACTCCTTCCGGTGCCGCAATAATACAAAGAAAACGAATATTGCTTACACCTTTTTCCTTGAGCATGCGGATCGCTGCCGTGCTGGAGCCTCCGGTAGCCAGCATCGGATCCACCACAAACACCTCGCGCTGATCACAGTCCGATGGGAGCTTGCAGTAATACTCGACCGGTTCCAGTGTCTCCGGATCCCGGTAAAGTCCAATATGTCCCACCTTTGCAGCCGGCATAAGAGATAACATACCGTCTACCATTCCTACGCCCGCACGAAGAATCGGAATAACTGCAGGTTTTCTTCCTGCCAGCTCTTTGCCCACTGTCTCTGCAATCGGCGTTCTGATCTTCACATCCTTTAATTTCAGATCCCGGGTAGCCTCATAGCACATAAGCTGAGCAATTTCATTGATCACTTCCCTGAACTCCTTTGTGCCTACATCTTCCCTTCTGATATAACTGATTTTATGAGCAATAAGAGGATGATCCATCACATGTATTTTTCCCATTCTTTTTCTCCTTCTGCAGACGAGTTCAGCTTTTCAGCAAGTTCTGCAATCAGCCTTTCCATTACTTCAAAACATTCCCCATACGCGGTCAGAGGCTTACCGTATGGATTCGGTATCTCCGCAGCGTCTCCCGTAAACTCATTCAGAGTATAAATGTTTCTTACATTTTCATATTCTGTTCTCAGTTTATCCTTCTGAGATTCTTCCATTGTCAGAACCAGCGTATCATCCAATATGTTTTCACCATCAAACTGCTGTGAAAAATGTTTCTCCATAGTCAGTCCGTTGCTTCGCATCACTGCTTCTGCTTTCTGGTTCACCGGCTCCGGGAACAGGACCACCATTCCCCGGGAATCAACTATATATTCCTGTTCAAGGTCCTGATTGCGCAAAAGCTCTGCCGCAATCGGTCCCCTGGCCGAGTCCGTTGCGCTTACAAATATGATTCTGCGGTATTTCTGAAGTTTAACAATATCCGCCGCTTCAATCTTCTGATGCCCGGCCGCTTTTTCCAGCCGGTTCATCACTGCTTTTCCAATCCCCTGCATGGCAAAAGATTCACTGTAAATCACATCTACATCTTCCTGATCAAATTCCCGCAGTACCCGATACAGATTCCTTGCTATTGTTTTTTCATTTTCCCTCGTCCCGGCATTTTTTATAATTCCATAGTTATAGAAGGGAAGCGTCTCACTGGTCGCGATAATCCCTATTTTTTTCTTCCTGCGGTGAGCTGCATATGCAAGCTGCCGGATAGCCAGGATCTCCTCTCTTATATCCCCTTCCACAATCATCAGCCTGGCTTTCGGAGCATAATGCCTGTATTTCATTCCCGGAGCTTTCGGACGCACCCCGCTCTCCGCATCCAGTATTGTCCTGTCCACATCCACCGGGCCGATCACTTCTGCAAACATCTCCGCTGTAACAGCTCCCGGCCGCAGAATCATGGGCGGCGATACCGTCATGTCAAGTATCGTAGACTCCACTCCTATATCTACCGCTCCGCCGTCAATTACCATATCAATCTTCCCGTTCAGATCATGAATCACATGTTCCGCTGTTGTAGGACTTGGCCTTCCGGATGTATTGGCACTGGGCGCAGACACAAACCCGCCCGCTGCCCTGATCAGCTCCAGCGCGACAGGATCCGAGGGCATTCTGACCGCCACTGTTTCCAGACCGCCGGTAGTTCCATAGGGCACTATATCGCTCTTCCAGAATATCATTGTAAGAGGGCCCGGCCAGAAATGCGCTGCCAGAGCGTCCGTCTCCGGCGGAATATTTACAGCAATGCGCCGCAGATCCTCGTAATCTGCAATATGAACAATCAGCGGATTATCCGAAGGGCGCCCTTTCGCCTCATATGTTTTTTTTGCCGCCTTTTCCTCCAGTGCATTTGCTCCCAGTCCATATACTGTTTCCGTAGGAAAAGCAACCAGTCCGCCCTTTTTCAGGATATCTCCGGCCTCCTGCATAATCTCTTCATCGATATTGTTTTTATCTATTTTTTTTACTAACGTTTCCATAACCTTCATTATATCATTATTCCCTGTAAAAAAAAACTCTTTTATTCCCTGAGTTTTCCAGCCTTCCCCTTCGTCTTGCTTCCATCAGCTCTTTAGTTCCCTGTTTCCTGCATATAGCAGAGGATCCCTTCTTTTATTACATCCGCCATTGTCCGCTGGTAGTTTTCATCCGCCAGCTTTTGAGCTTCCTCATAATTGCTTAGAAAGCCGCACTCAACAATAATAACCGGTACTTCCGTCTTCTTCAGAATATAATAAGAGCGGTTTGCCTTTGCCTCTTTATTATTGCCGGGTATATTTTCATTCAGCAGTTTCTGCATTATCTCTCCGGCTTCTTTTCCCTCTGCAGAATCTCCATAATAAAATACCTGGGCTCCGTGCACCCCTTCTTCATGATAACTGTTCTGATGTATGCTTACAGCCAGGACAGGCTTTTCCTCGTTCATTATTCTGACTCTTTCTTTCAGGTCTTTCACCTGGGTTTCCGCCAGCCTCTGATCGTCCGTCCTCGTCATCACAACTTCTATTTTTTCTTTCTCAAGCAACTCTTTAATATATAATGCAATTTTTAAGTTTATTTCCTTCTCCTCCACGCCATTGGTTCCCGTCTTTCCGGCATCCATTCCCCCATGTCCGGGATCCAGAAGAATTACCGGCGGAACTGCCCGGGCGGAAACCTCCCGTCCTCTCTGTATCTCACTGCGCAACACCTTTCCTGCACTCCGGCAGAAAAAAATAAGACCAATCAGCAGAGCAGCTGCCACCATAAATTTTACTTTTGTTTTCAAAAAAACACCCTCCTTCCCATATACCATGTATATGTGGAAAGAGGATGTCTCTTTCTTTTCTGTTGAGCGAAAGTACCTGGATTAATTTACATATTGGAGAATCAGATCCCACACTCCGGACTCTTCCATGCCAAGGCTCCACTCTGCCACACCTGCCAGATTATTTTTCCGGATCACTTTCAGCTTTTCTTCCAGCGACTGCAGGTCTTCCAGCCAGATCTTATATGTGCCTCCGTCAGCATCCCACTGAGCGTAATTCTGCTTCGTGTTTTCATCCCACTCTGCCTTTACTCCGGCATTTGCTACAAGCTCGGCCGCATCACTCATGCCGTAAGCCTGACTTGTAACTTTGTCCGGATAGGACGCAGCCTCTGTACCTGCTTCCGCTGCCAGTTCGTCCTCTGTTTTCGGAGTCTCAAACCACAGCCTTGTAAAGAACGGCACTCCTGCGATAAGCTTGTCCGCAGAAACAGACTTAAGGGCATCCGAAATTCCATTTTCCAGATATCCGATAGACGCCACAGATCCCGCCTCATAGGAGCCATCCGTATGTTCGTCATAGGCCATAATTACAACATAATCCGCTACCTGGCCCTGTTCCTCAATATCATAATGGGCATTGTACGGCTGCGGCACATAATTATCAACGGATAATACCAGGCCGTTCTGCCGGCATCTCACAGACAGTTCTCTTACAAACTGAATATAGTGCTGACCGCATTCCGCTGACACAAGTTCAAAATCCAGATTGATTCCATCTATATCATACTGGATTGCTTCGGCAATCACCTGATTGATCACTTTTGTACGCCTTGATGTATGGCTCAGCACCTCATACGTTTCATCATAGGAATTGATCCCTCCATGGAAATCACGGAGGACCGCCCATACTTCCAGTCTGGACTGATGAGCGTAATTAACATAATCAGAATCGGCCAGTGATGTAACATTTCCTTCTGTATCCGCCAGGCTGAACCAGGTCGGCGCAATGGTATTAAGCCCTTTTGTACCGGCAATTGTCTCCAGAATATAACCGTTGGCATCAGGATTGCTTACATTATGCCATGCCATATTAATGGTATAATCCTTCGAAATATTCGTATAGACAGGTTCGTCAAAATCCCGTAAAATTTCTTCTTCCTGTACATTCCCCAGGGTATTGGTCTTAACATAGCCCACAAACCCATCGCCGGTAGCTACTTTCATCCAGTCGTTTTCGTCTTCCAGCACAGTTACTTTATCAGACTTTTTTACTTCTGTAAGTATCGGACTCTTCACTCCGCCCTGATACCGCACTTCTGTATCACGTTTTAATTCAGCCGACTGAACCGATTCCCATTTGGAAGTAATTACCGCACGGGACGGATCTTCGTAGACAGAGTACTCCATATCGGTATACTCCTTAATAAACGGAAGCGCTATATATGCCGTCTTTCCTTCTGTCTTAAGAATAATATAGTCCTCGCTTTTGGTTTCTGTGATATCTGTATATTCCGAGCTGCCAACCTCTACCGAAACACTGCCTGACGGCAGAGTATACAGCAGGACATTTTCGTTGGAATCCCAGTAGAAACGTTTATTGATCTGGTCCCGTACAACAGAATATTCAATATAATACTGTCCGTCATACACTTTGCCCGGGGCAGGGGCCGCATCCTGCTCACTTTCTCCAGTATTTTCTTGTCTGCGCATAACTTCACCGTTGATCACAACGGCCAGGTCATTTTCTTCTTCCAGCCCATAATAATTATTCAAATCGGCTTTCTCATTTGATGAACCGTACCTCTGCCAGATAAAAAATCCACCTGCCGCAGCAGCAATTACTATAAGAAAAATTATCCAGCGGATCACTGTATTCCGCCTTCTTCGCCTTGCACGGCTGCTTTTTCTCCTCGGTCCCGGCCTGTTTGGATTATTCCCTCCCGCTCTCTGGGCGTTTCTGTCCGGTCGCCTTCTCCGTGCACTGCCTGACGCATATCCGGAGCCGGTTCCCTTTCTTTCTCTTTCGTCCATGCCGCACCTCCTATCAGGAATCATTATAACAACATTTTTATTATACGTCATTAATAATTTACCCGCTTCGGATTTTTTAAACATCATTTTTCAATAATACAGACGCGTGATCTGTCCGACAGCTAAGGGGTATTCTCTGTCTGCTGAAATCCATTGAAATCCGTCTGTATATCTGTAAAAGCAAGGGTTTCTATGTTTCCTTCTACATCCATTACATAATCACGCATGTATGTTCCTTCTTCTCTGGTCATATATGCTGTTACAATCTGCAGCGGGCTGGCCTGATATCCGTCGATCATAATGTCAACACCTTTGCGTTCGTAGTTTTCCAGTTCAGCATATAATTCTCTGTAAACTGCTTCTTCCGTTTTCATTTCTGTATACTCCTTTCTCTGCAGACACCCCGATAAACAATACTTTTCCGTTAATTTCTTTCCCATATGGAAGCACCTGTGACATACTCCTGGATTTTCAACGGATCAAAAGACAGCATTATCTGCAGAGGCTCTGATTCCTGTCCGCCCTGTTCTGTGCATCAGGACCCTCCGTTAAAAAGTTCGCCCATTCTTTCCTCCTTTCGCATAACATCTGTTCATCAAGCAATACTATCTTCTGTAAGTGCCATTATGGTATGCCTGCACAGGATTTTCAATGTGTTTTTTGTTCGTAAATACAGGGGATTTGTTGATAAGTTATCTTACGTATAAAAAGACTGAATTTTCTGGCAGTATATTCTTCTTTACATATTTTTATTTTTTGTTTATACTATGGTAGAAGAGATATATCCTGCCGAACAATTCCTGTACGGCATGCATATTATCTTATAAAGATAAGGATGTGATCATATGAAAATTGAAAAGCTGAATGAAAATCAGATTCGTTGTACGTTGACACATGCTGATCTGGCAGCCCGCCATTTAAAACTCAGCGAGCTGGCTTATGGTACCGAGAAAGCAAAATCATTATTTCGTGATATGATGCAGCAGGCTTCCTTTGACTTTGGTTTTGAGGCAGAGAATATTCCTCTGATGATTGAAGCCATTCCTTCATCCTCAGATTCGATTGTTCTTATTATTACAAAGGTAGAGGATCCGGAAGAGCTGGATACGCGGTTTTCAAAATTTACACCCATCGGTGATACAGATACAGTAAATACTGAAACTCTGGAAAAACTTCAGGGAGCAGATGAGCTTCTCAATCTGTTAAACAAGGTAAAGGAAGCCGCTGCCGGTGTATCGGTTCCGGAAGAAGGCGCTTCTGCGGAAAACGCTTCCTTCTCCATCCGCCTGTTCTCCTTCGGGACGCTGGACGGTGTAATCCAGGCTTCCAGGCTTCTTGCTCCCGGATATCACGGAGCGAATACACTGTACAAGGATCACGGGAATGGAATGTTTATTCTGGCTCTCGCACCGTCAGATCATTCTGCAGGAGAATTTAACAGAATATGCAATATGCTTTCCGAATACGGGGCTCCGGAAAAAGCAACTCCGGCAGTTCTCGCTTTTCTGGAGGAACATTGCGAAACAGTTATTTCTGCAAATGCCGTACAAAGGCTGGCCGGGCTCTAGATCAGAACAACAATTTAATACAGTAAAAAAGGGGCTGTCGCACTAAATAATTAGTGCGGCAGCACTTTTTTTGCAAAGAATA
>USFD01000116.1 GCA_900553885.1 uncultured Ruminococcus sp. | reverse complement strand
AAGGGTTTCATAACCCCATCGGTGCCTTTCGCAGAAAGGTGGTTTATAGATATGACAGAAAAAGAACGGATGCTGGCAGGAAAAATCTACTGCCCGTTTAAAGTAGGGGACAATACGTGGGAAAAGAGCCGCGAAGTTCTGGAACAGTTTAACTCCATGCCGTGGCAGAAAGAAAAAGAGCGTATGGAGCTGTTAAGAAGTATTTTCGGACATCTGGAGGAAGATGCTGTAATCGTGCCGCCGTTTTACTGCGATAAAGGTACCCAGATCTATATCGGAAAGCATTTTTATGCAAATACCGGTCTGCTTATACTGGACGAGGCTGATGTGAGGATCGGCGATCATGTATTCATTGCTCCCCGTGTGTGCATCTATACGGCGGGACATCCGATTGATGCAGATGTCCGCAGACTGGATCTTGAGTATGCAAAGGGCGTAACGATAGGAAATGACGTCTGGATCGGCGGAAATACAGTGATCAATCCCGGTGTGAATATCGGCAGCAATGTAGTGATCGGCTCCGGCTCAGTTGTGACCAGAAATATACCGGACGGAGTAATTGCGGCAGGAAATCCGTGCAGAGTATTAAGAAAGATTTCACAGGAAGATAAGGATTACTGGACACGGCAGGCAGAAGAATATTTTGCCGATGCGGATATCGACAGCCGTGCAGAAAGATAAAATCCGGATGGGAGAAATACGTCTTACTCTTTCCAGTATTCTGCCATATATTTTTCTGCTTCTTCCTGTGAAAGATCATACTTTTCCTGAAGCTTCCGGAGGGTGGATTCACGGGGAATCTTAACTTCCTGAAGAGCGGAGATGAGCTGGCGGATGCCGTCATTAATCCCTTCAAGATAGCCCGTAGATTTTCCTTCGTTGTATCCGTCTTCATACCCTTCGCGCCGCAGGGTTTTATCGTGCAGTTCTTTATCATATGTTTCCAAAATCATCTGGATCACCTCAGCTTTTTGTTTTATCAGGATATCCTGTAAAATATCATTATCGATGCAGGAATCTACAGCGTAAGAAAGGGACTCTTCCAGTGGTGAACCGGTCAGGAGCCCTTTCCGGACAGTATCTACAAAGATTGCATATTCTTTCAGACGTCTGCACTTTTCCATCAAAACCATATTGTGCCCGTAATTTATATTCAGCATTATCGCAATGCACTCAAGACACGGTGTTTTAGGTGATGACGGCATATTAAACAAGTCTGTCAGCTTTAATACTGACCGGTCGGGTTCATTTTCAGTGCCGTTATAAAATACGATATATTGTGGGAAAGGCAGTTTTTTGGGAGATGAGGTATAGATATCAATCTCGTTAGCAGCAATATATTTCTCATATAATTTCGAAAAATACATTAAGCCTCTCACCGGCATATTCGGATTAAATGTGCTCTGATGTTCATATAGATTCATAGTACCGCTGATCAGGAAAGCCAGATCATTCTTCATTGATAAATACAGGACATTGTCAAGCGTATTTATTTCCAGCTCGTCCGGGTTACTGTAATTACTGCCGTTGATCGCATTATAAAGCGAGAGCAGATCTTCTTTTTTCTGAAATACAAGACGGAAAAGTCCGTCTTTGTATGTCCTGTTTGCCGCAGGAAAATCCTGATTATTAAGTTGTTTTATCAATAATTACACCTCCATTATAAGAAAAAAAGTAAGTGGCTGCAACCTTCTGTGAGCCCAGACAAAAGGAATCTTTGACGGAAAACGTCGGATATGGTTATTTGTACCGGATACTGTCTCTGGAACAGTATGCGGGAAAGAGAAGATCCCGCTGATGGTTTGTCCAGTATAGACCACAGTGAGACAAAATACAAGACGGAAAAATGCACAAATCAGGACTAGCAGATTTTTGTTCTGGTCCAAGAGAATAATAAAGTCCATGTACATTGCTGATATAGAAATGCTATAATCTCAAATAAAAGTTTATCTGAACAGGAGATATACATAATGTGGAACGCAGAAATATATGAGAAGTTCGGCAAAGAACGCCTTCAGCCATCCATAGATCTGGTATCGCGGCTGAAGGACGGAAAATTTGAAAGAATACTGGACGCGGGCTGCGGGACAGGTATGAGCACGGCAGCCCTTGTATCAGCTTTTGGAGATGCAGAAATTATCGGAGTAGATTTATCGGAGGAAATGCTTGTAAAAGCACGAAAAAATATATCGCAGGCTATGTTTATCAGGCGCGACTGCTCCCGACCATTATCCGATCTGGGTAAGTTTGATCTGCTATTTTCCGTTCCCGTTCAGACGTCTCTTCCTGATCGGCGAGAAGTAAGGTTTACAATAAAGGTCTGAGGCATCTGACAATTTTTTCCACGGTTTCCACGAATGTATCTGTGTCTGCATGTGGATTATTCAGATAGGCATGATAGGCTCCCTGTATACAGTATGAAAGAGTGATCTGTTTTGCCGGATCTTTCGCGTATTCCGGGTACTTCCGGAAGATAACTTCTTTGAGCGCCTGATCCAGGCGGACGCCCAGATGGCTTTGTTCCCTTCCGGAAAATAGGATCCGGATCAGGGAGATCTGGGACATAAAAGCAAGGCAGAGCTCCCGGGTGAAGGCATCGGAGTTCTCCGGCGTGTAATCCCTCAGATGATCTATGCTGCTGATAATAGATGCCACGGTTTCCTGTTCGATTGCCTCAGACAAGGCATAAATGTCTTCATAATGGGTGTAAAAGGTTGATTTGTTGATAAGCGCCAGGGCACACAGTTCTTTGACTGTGATTTTTTCAAGAGGTTTTCCGGCTCTCAGTTCGATAAATGCATTTTTAATGGCAGCTTCTGTTTTCCGGATTCGCAGATCTGCTTTTTTGTTTGTTCTTTTTTCTGTATTTTTCATTTCTTATTTTCCCCCATAATTCATAGCAGCGGTTCTGCGGAACAGCACACATAGTTTAACCGGCATCCCGGGACCGGAGGCCTACAGAATGAACTGTGCCATATAATCGACATTTCTTATAGAACCGTCGTTTTTCCGACATATATCCGGTATTGCCGGTGGATTTTTTTCTGTTCTGCGGATAAGCTGATTATAGAACAAAAAACAACTGCTGTCGATTAATCTGGAGGGATATTATGGATTTTTATGGATTTTATACAGGAAAAATTTTTGACGCATACAAATATCTGGGCGCGCATGTTGAGGGCAAGAAAGTAGTATTCCGCACATTTGCTCCGTCGGCGTCCCGGATTTCCGTGATCGGTGAGTTTAACGGGTGGACAGAAAGTCCCATGGAGAAAGTACATGACGGGAATTTCTGGGAGTTTGTATCGGAGAAGGCAGAGCCCGGCATGATGTATAAGTACCGCATCTATGACCAGTCGGGAAAATGGATAGACCATTGTGATCCATACGGGTACGGGATGGAGCTGCGCCCGAATACAGCGTCTATCATCCGGAATATGGAAACAGAGCAGTTTCATGATGAAAAGTGGATGAAAAAAAGATCAGATCACAGGAAACTGCCGCTGAATATTTACGAACTGCATTTTGGTTCCTTCAGGAAACCGTCGGAGGAGCCGGATGCATGGTACAATTATGAGGAGATGGCAGAGATTCTGATTCCGTATCTGAAAGAGAACGGATACAATTATCTGGAGCTGATGCCGCTGAATGAGTATCCCTGCGATGAGTCCTGGGGATATCAGGGAACCGGCTTTTTCAGCCCTACATCAAGATACGGGACAGCGGACCAGCTGAAGGCCTTTGTGGATGCCTGTCATAGAAATGAGATCGGTGTAATCCTTGATTTTGTCCCGGTACATTTTGCCGTGGATGATTATGCCCTGGCAAATTACGATGGGACAGCGCTGTATGAATATCCGCATTCCGATGTGGGAGACAGCGAATGGGGCAGCAGGAACTTTATGCATTCCCGGGGAGAAGTGAGAAGTTTTCTGCAGTCTGCGGCAGAGTACTGGCTGACAGAGTATCATCTGGACGGACTGCGCATGGACGCCATCAGCAGAGCCATCTACTGGCAGGGAATGCCTGAGCGGGGTGTAAATTCCAATGCGGTGGAATTCCTCCGGTATATGAATCAGGGGCTGAAAGAACGGCATCCGTCTATCATTCTGGCAGCAGAAGATTCCACGTCGTTTCCCGGCGTGACAAAACCTGTGAAAGAGGGCGGACTGGGATTTGACTATAAGTGGGATATGGGCTGGATGAACGACACACTGGACTATTTCCGGACAGCTCCTGAGTACCGGACACGGGATTATCATAAGCTGACATTCTCCATGGCTTATTACTATGATGAGAGATATCTGCTGCCTCTGTCCCATGATGAGGTCGTCCACGGCAAGGCTACGATCCTGCAGAAAATGTACGGGGATTATGAGCAGAAGTTCCCGCAGGCAAGGGCATTTTATATGTATATGTACGCCCATCCGGGGAAGAAACTGAATTTTATGGGAAATGAGATCGGACACTTCCGGGAATGGGATGAAAAACGGGAAATGGACTGGAATCTTCTGGACTATCCGGCTCATCAGGATTTCCACCGTTTTATGAAAGATCTGAACCGCTTCTATCTGGAACATCCGGCATTTTCTGAAATGGACTATGATACGGAAGGTTTTCAGTGGCTGGAGTGCCATGCACAGGAAAAATGTGTGTATGTATTCCAGCGGAGAAGTGAAAAAGAGCGGATCATGGCAGTCTTTAATTTTTCGGATAAGGAGCAGAAAGTTGAAGTTCAGGGCAAAAATATAAAGGAACTGAAAAAAGTGTTCAGCAGTGAATATATGGGTTATGGAGGTGTGGAAGAGAAGGAGAGTAAAGCTGTAAGGATAAAGAAGGACAGCTGCTCATTCCGGCTGAAACCGTTTTCGGCGGAATACTATATGATCGGGTAGAATACAGCCGGGCCGGGAAAGGACAATAAGCAAAATGCTTTTCGATCCTTTCCCGGCCCGGTTTGTTTCTGAAATGTTTTATCCGGCCAGTTTCCGTCTGTCTACTGTCTGTTTTAAAATCAGGGCAAGAACCGCAGCCAGGATTCTGGCAATTACAGTGCTCCACCAGATCATGATCTGTCCGTCAAAAAGAGGGGGCAGGACAAGCATGAGAAGCAGCATAAGCACAGGCTCTATGTAGGTCAGAATATAGGAAAGAATACTTTCTTCTATTGCGTAAAAACTTGCAGTAGTTACACGGGTTACCGCTACAAAAGGAACGGAGATCAGAAATATAGGGAGGATTCCGCCAATCTGAGCGTTTACTTCAGCAGACGAGCCGAACAGGATACCGATCAGATCTCTTGTTCCGTACAGAATGACGCAGCTGACAGCCGCCAGGATGATTCCGCATCCATATGCCAGCTTTCGTATTTTCTTCAGCCGGACCAGGCTTTTTTCTCCGTAATAGCGGCTGATAATCGGCTGGCTTCCGTCTCCCACTCCCTGAAAAATCAGATAAACGATACAGATAATATAGGAAATACATGCGTAGACGGCGACTGCCTGATCTCCTCCGTAAAAGATAGAAAACCGGTTTATAATGATCAGGGATATATTCGGCGTCATTGTAAGACCGAAGGGGGAAATCCCGACTTTTATAATGGATTTTGACAATGTTCGGATTTTCCCCGGCGCTATTTTCAGCTGAAACATTTTTTCTCTGAAAAAATAAACCAGAGCGAAGAGCAGGGTTACGCCCTGTCCGATAATGGTAGCCAGTGCCGCGCCGGTAAGGCCTCCTCCCAGCACCCAGACAAACAGGTAATCAAGAATTACATTGGTGATAAACCCTCCGATCATGGAAATCATGGCATAGAAAGGACCGCCGTGATTGCGGATGAAGGGAATCAGGCCTGTGCTGAGGATCTGCAGTCCGGCGCCCAGCGCAATCACCCGGTTGTATTCCCCGCCCAGTGCGAGCAGCTGTCCTTCGGCGCCCAGCAGCTGCAGAATGGGGCGGTTCAGGACAAAGGTCAGGAGAGTCAGGATAACGCTGAAAAGCAGAAGCATCCATAAAGTGGCGGCTGTGAATTCCCGTGCCCGGTTTTCCTTCTTTTCCGCCCTGCTGATCGAGTAATAGACAGCGCCTCCCATGCCGATTCCGGTGCCTGCCGCCTGAAGGATAGCGGAGACCGGATAGGCCACATTTATGGCCGAAAGGCCCAGATCTCCTACACTGTGCCCCACAAAAAAGCCATCCACAATTGCATACACTCCCGATAATGCAAAAGAAAGGATGGCGGGAATGACGTATTTAAAAAATGTTTTCATTTCACTCATGTTTTCGTTCGCTCTCTTTTAGTTCTTTTTCAAAAAGGAGATTAAAAAGCTCCATTGTTTCGATTGTCTGCTTCATGCGTTCGGCCCCGATTTTTCGGGAAATTCTTTCTTCAGCCGCCAGTAAAGGATTAATAATACCATCTGCATATTGTTTCCCCTTTCCCGTCAGAAACACAAGTTTTTCCCGTTTGTCATGCCGGCCGGGTTCAAGAATAACCAGACTTCTGTTTTTCAGGTCACGGATCACAGTATTTACGGTAGCTTTTACAAGCCCCACTTCTTCTGTAATCTGTTTCTGGGTCAGATCGGTTCCGGTTTTTAGAGAGTAAAGAACCATAAGTTTTACCGATACCGCACCGTGCAGTCCATCGGGGGGAAAAATGGTTCCCTTTGCCCAGGAGGAATATAATTGACAGATGTTCGATAATTTGGACATATTTTTATATAATTAATGCAATTCTAAAAGTGCTGCTAATAGTGCTTTCAATTCTCTTTTAGAGCATTCAGGAAGAATAAGTTGTATTTTGTTAATAAGTTTTTGACTTTCTAGATCCGAGTTTTTTGTAACAAATAATTCGTCCAAAGAAAAGAAAATTAGCTTTAAGAGATGTAATATATCTCTTAAAGAGAACTAATTAATAAATGAGGAGGAAAAGATGAAAGTTAGGAAGTGTATTTGGGGGATAGGAATTATATGTGCGTTGACTTTGAATGGTTGTGGATCGACAGAAAATGATTTGGATCGATTAGAGGGTACTTGGAAGGGTACATGGAACGACAATCAGGAAAACGGAATTGTAATTTATGAACCGTTTGATAAAGATAAAACATCTGGGGATGCGGAGATTATTGATGATGGAGATAGAATCATAGCGACTTATGAATGGCATGAATCCAGCAAAAGACTTATTTTTACATATGCTAATAATTGGGGGTCTACAGTTCGTTTAACGTATGAATATGAGTTGCTGAATGATACAAAGTTAAATATGGCAGTTGTTGAATATTCAGAATCTATTAATACTTATACTTATTCAGATGAAGAAGCTCCCGTTTATGAATTTGTGAAACAAGAATAGTGTGGGGCGTGCGGTATGAAAAAAGATTATCATTGTAATTGTAGTAGCTGCGGTGTTTTTTGCAGGTGCATTAATATCTTTTGTAAAAAGCAACAGTAAGATAATGAATACTACAATGGCAGAAAGCGGCTAAGAATCAATTGAAGAAAAATGGAATTCGACCGAGAAAAGTAACTTTGCTTATGGACCCGCATTTGTCGTTGGACAGGAACGTACAGAGGAGGGGAGCCAGATCAATTGCAATTGGTGCGAAAGGGAAATATGGGAGGAGATATGCAGAACAAAACAGATCAAAAAAATATTTTATACAAAAGTAAATGGTTAATTTTACTTCTGCTTATAATCGGAGGTGCATATTTGGTTCAGTTTTTAATCATACCGCTGACCAAAGAACCAATCGAGCTACCGGCTCCGGATGAAATAACATCGGTTGATATATTTTTCAAAGGTGAAACTGTAGAAAGAGAGGCCATAACACATATAGATGATTCATGGATAAGGCGATTTGTTACGGGAATTTCAGCCGCACAACCAACAAGAAAAATAACCTTTGGTGACAAGCCGGATGTGAAAGAGTATGTTCAAATTGACGTAAATACTGAAGTGTGGGGGCATACTTTATATATGTATGAAGAAAATAAGAAGTATTATATTTGGGTGTCAAGGACGGGAATTTATTTAACGAGTGAATATCTTTACGAAATGATAACAGAAAAGGTAGTGTAAAAAACTTTGTGGCTTTGGTAAAAAATGACTCCTTTTTGGTAAGAATTACAGATATGACAATTCTTATCGAAAAGGAGTTTATT
>USFD01000115.1 GCA_900553885.1 uncultured Ruminococcus sp. | reverse complement strand
GGGGATTTTTCTCTGTTTCAAAAGCAGAAATCGGATAAACTGTCAGTAGCAGTCGGAAAAGTTCTGTCTTTGTTTTTGTTTGTTGAATTTGAATTTATCTGCGACAGTGCCGGCCGGATGGCTCTGAAACAGGGAAGGGCCCGGAGCCCCTGTTATTACCAGCAATTTCATATTGTTCCCTGTATATAAAACAAGTACAATCAGTCTGGTCATTAAATGACAAATTTTTTGAAAGGACTGAAATGATATATGGGAAAAATAAGAGCCCTGCTGGCAGCAGCGGTTACCGTATGCGGACTCTTATGGGGAAGTGTGGAGGCCAACGCGGCGGATGTGGCCGGAATGGAAATTACTTCCACAGCCGATTCCGTAAGAAAAGGGCAGGTGATTGAATTCACATTTGCTCTGGACGGGTATTCGGATATCAGAAGCGGAGTAAATGCGCTGAAAGGAACGCTGGAATACGACTCCGCCGTGTTTGAAAAGGTTTCTCAGGAAGATTTCCAGGCAGTAAATTCCTGGGAAAAGCTGTTTTATAATCCGGACAACGGTCAGTTTGTTCTGATCAACAGAGCCGGAAGTACAGAAGAAGAGGCGGTATTCCGGCTTCGTCTGACAGCCGGCCAGTCCATACCGGGAGGAGATGTGTCGGTTTCAGTGAAGGAACTGTCGGCTTCAGAAGGAAAAGAGGATTTTGTACCGGCGGATGCTTCTTTTACATTATCCGCGGTAGCGGAATATCCGGACACGGATCACGGACAGCCGGATGGAGAACAGCCTGTACCGGATGAGGAAGAGATAACGCCGGATAATGAGCAGACAGAAGAAGGGGCAGATTCAGAAGAAAAAGATCCGGCCCTGCCGGCAGAGGAAGAGCCGGCAGCAAATGAAGGCGGAGCAGAGCAGGCAGAGGAAAATGTGAAGGCAGGGGATACCCTTGCCGGGCTTCTGCCTGCGGCCGGTGTGCTGGCCGGATCTGCCGTCCTGATCGGAGTTGTTGTTTTTCTGAGGAAAAAACGGAAACTGTCCGGAAGGGCAAAGATTCTGACCGGAGTGGCTGCATGCGCGGGAGCGGCTGTGCTGGCTGCCGGCAGTGCCTATGCATTTGCCGGGAAAGGCGATCTCAATGATGACGGCAGTATAGATTATACAGATGTGGAATTACTGGAAAAACATCTGATCGGTCTGGAACTTTTGCCGGAGGGCAGACAGAGAGCGGCGGATATGAATTCAGACGGAAAGCTGACGGTAACAGACCTTTCTCTGCTGATCCGCAGAATCGAGAAGACCGTGGATTATGAAGTAAAGCTGTCTTCCGCTACAGAACGTTTCTACTATGAAAAGCAGGAGCAGGCGGAGCTGAAGTTTTATGCAGAGGTTTCTCATGACGCCCGGATTGAAAAAGTGACGGTCAACGGACAGGAGTATGGGGCAGAGACAGAAGAAGATTCTTCCCTGTATACGGTTCGTCCGGATGCGGGAGAGACTTCCGGGGTAAAAGAGTTTCATATTACAGAAGTCCGGCTTGAAGGCGGACAGAGGGTGAAGACAGACTATACAGAGAAGATAGATGTGCTTAAGAGTATGCCTCAGGTGGATGAATTCCTGACGGAAGAACTGACGGACAGTGCCCGGATGAAAGTATCTTTTGTCCTGACAGACGAGGATTCCGCCGTGACCGGCGCGGGAATAAAAATAGGGAAAAAGCCGAATGGGGAAGCAGATGTTCCCTCAGAGACAGATCTGATCTTTGCGGATGAAGCCGGAAAAGGCAGAAATGAATTTGTGCCTGATCTGGAAGAAGATACGCCGTACCTGGTATATATCACTGTGAATTATGACCGGGAATCCGGGGATCTCCCGGCAGAAGAGGGAAACAGCGGAAGCTTTGCCGTTACAAAGGAAATTGAGCTGAATCTGGATTACCGGTTTACTTTTGAAGGGCTGCAGACTCTTACGGAAGACGGAACCCGGACCGACCGGTTCGGAAGAAACCAGCCCATCGTGCTCTCATTTGAAAGTACAAACGCCACCGGGTTTGTGCCGGAGCGGATTGTGGTGAACGGAAAGACCTGTCCGGTCAGCCGGGAAGAGAACGGATACAGGGCTGTTCTGGAAGGATTTGATACAACCGGAGAGAACATGATCCGGGTGGAGCAGGTTATTCTGGAAAATGGAAAATCCTTTTCCTTAAATCATGGAAATGAGATCAAGGTCCTGATTCAGAAAACAGTGCCGGAAATTCAGGAACTGACTGTGCAGGAAGATACGGAAAAAGGACAGTTCCTCATATCTTTCCGGCTGGAAGACCCTGACGGCGCCCTTTCAGACCGGAAGGTGCGGATCAGAAAAGCGGACGGGCAGACTGCCGGAGAGCTGGCTTTCAGTGAAAGCAATCTGCATGACGGACTGTTTGAGGAAATCATCCCCCTTTCCGATACCGGGCTGACAGGAGAATATACTGTGCAGATTACGGCAGACTGTGATCTTTCGGCGGACGGAACAGAGGCGGTGCGCGGAAAGATTCTGGCAGAGCAGACGGTAAAGGCAGGGCTCCGGGTGCTGATCGCAGACAGCCGGACAGACCGGTCTTATATAGAAAAAGGAGAAGAGACGGACCTGTTCTATGAACTGGAGCACAACGCAGAAGGCGGACTTACCGCACTTGTCGTTGATCATCTGGAAGTGAAACCGGAGTGGCAGACCGGGGATGCGCAGGCAGGCGGAGTCGGGAAGGTGTCTGTGCCGGCTCCGGACAAAGCAGGCGTGCATACATTTGCACTGACCCAGGTTGTATTCAGTGACGGCACAGTAGTAAATACAGAGCAGGCGGACCGGGCAGAACTGCAGGCAGAAGTACTCAAATCCATCCCGTCGGTGGAAAATGTTGACTGGGAGAAGAACGCGCAGGATGAACTGGCCGTCCGGTTTGAGATTGCGGACGGGGATAATGCCCTTGAGAATGCCCGGGTACAGATCGCGGAAGAGGGCGGAAGCATTCTTCTGGATCAGACGGCGTCTGCGGGGAAACAGGAAGTGTCTGCGGCTCTGACTGCAGAGGAAAATTATGTCATTACTGTAACTGCAGATTATGACAGAGATACAGACGCTCTGGATGATCAGTCCAATGAATATAAAGATGAAGTGCTTTATACGAATACAGTTTCCGCTTCCAGAGATGCGCTGGAACTGAAAAATATTACGGCAGAGAGACTTTATTATACAGGCGGACAGAACGGAGAAAATACCGGGAAGGAAGTAGAGGTTCTGGATATTACGGGAGGGCTGCCGGCAGATACGGAAAATTACTATGCACTGATTGAAATGGATGGCCTGCCGGATTTCTACGCGGGAATCCGTGAGTTTCAAAAAGACGAAGATTCAGGAAAAGTCTATGCAGTCCTGGATCAGGAAGATCTGATCCAGTATGGAAAGGACGGAACAAGGGAGATTGGACATGCGTTTCCTGTAGCATACCGGGATGGAGACGGAGAATATCCGCTTATTACCGGTGCAGAAGAGCTTTTTAACAGGATGCAGGCTGATCCGAAAGGAAAATTCACGCTGACGGAAGATCTGGATGCATCCCGTATTTCTGCAGAGGGAGCGGCTGTGGCAGGGACCTTTACCGGAGAGCTTGACGGAAACGGATACCGGATAAAAAATCTTCCCACTTCCTTGTTTCATACGTTAAGCGGAGCCAGAATTTACGATCTGGTTATAGAGAATGCAGATATTACAACTGCCCGGAGTGGAATTCTTGCAAATACGATTCAGAACAGTTCAGTAGTTGAGAATGTATTTATTACAGATTCATCGATTTCAAACGGGGTGGACGGACTGGGCGTCTTTGCCGGAAGACTTGTCAATTCGACAATCCGCAGAAGCGCATCTCTGGACGTTTCTGTCAGAGGACTGGTGGCTGTCGGCGGCATTGCCGGGAAAACAGAGACCGGAGCGGTTATTGAAAACTGCTATGTGACCGGAAAAGTACAGGGAACCTATGACCATCCCTCTCTGGGGGCAAGAACCGGCGGCATTACCGGGTGGCATGGCGGCGGGACGATCAGCAGATGCTATACGCAGGTTCAGATAATTGCTCCTGCGAAGAAAGGAAACGGCGGGCTGATCGGCGGACCGGACAAAGGAAGCCCGTCCATTGAATACTGTCTGAGCATGAGTACCGGGGCGGGATACCGGATTGCCGGATTTGACGTGCTGGACAATGTGAAAGAAGTGTATGAATACTCCGGTTCCGGCAGCGGGACGAATATTACAGAAGAGAACCGGTCCGGTGTCAAAGAAACCGACGCAATATACGACAAAGAGTTTTATACAGGCAGTCTGGACTTTGATGAAAGCATCTGGGAACTGGATGGACTGCCTTATGGAAAAAGGCCGGCTCTGAAAGACGCTCCGGTGGAGGAAAATAATTTCGGCCTGCCAAACTACAGTACCGTGCTGGATCATGAAGACTACCGTCCGGAACGGGAACAGGCTTACGCAAATATGGCAAAAATGCTTCCTCTGTCCGATACCCGTATGTGGGTGGAGTACGGCAACCGCCTGGATCAGGGAGATGAGCTGGCAGGATCAGCTGTCCGGTTTATTCTGCCGCTGGATGAAAGCAGCGCTCTTGTGACGGGAATAGAAAAAGATGCTCCGGAAAAAGTTCAGAAAATCAGAATTGTGTTTGAAAATGGAACAATGCAGGAGTATCCGGTGGCTTACAGAAAGCTGACGGGAGATCTGGCTGCTCTTTATCAGGTAGAAGGCGCTGATCTGGTGTACCAGTTCGGGAATTATGCTTCCGGTCTGGACGGTACGTTTTCAGACGGGATAACAGCGGTTGCGGAGCAGTTTGACTATGCTTCCGATATTGCCGGTCTGACGCAGGAGGATGAGAGCCGCCTGTACGAGGATTACTACAATGAAAATATAAAGCCTGACATGGAACATGTGCTGCGCAGACTGTTCCTCTCTGACGACAGTTATCCCGCGTACTGCGGACATCCCGCTGTACAGGCTCTGGCAAGGGAGCGGATGAGTGATGAGGATACGCTGAAAAAGAGGCTGTATGCCTGGAATTATTATGATAAATGGTACCGTATCGATTACAGCGGAGTCGCTTTAAGTGAGCTGATGTTTTTTAACGGAGAGATGCTCGCTGAAGGTATGACGGCATCTGCACTGACCGACCAGCTTCTGACAGCGCCGGCAGGACAGCGGGATACGAACCGGACGGTTACCTATTACAATAATGTACTGAAAAATTATACAGGCCAGGGTCTGACAGATTTCCTTGGAGAACTGTCGGAAAGTCTGGCAGGATATCAGGACGCCAATGAATGGTTCGCGGACAGCTTTGACGGTGTGCTGGTGGAAAAAGGAGCCCTCGGGGATGAGGCAGGGCAAATCCGTTACCGCATCTGGGATAATCTGAGCGGAATTGACGACGGAAGAAAAAGTATTGTGCTTCCGGTTCTGACGGCTCCTCAGGAGGATATGTATCTGATTTCCGTGCCGTCCCAGATTCTGATCGGAAGTATGAACCGGTACCAGGACTACCTGAATAAAGACGGCCAGGAACGGAACAGAATCCGTCAGACCGCGGAAGCCTACGCGGAGAAAATGAGTATTTTCTATGGTGTATCATCCCGGTGGATGAACAGCGCAGTGCAGCAGCTTAACAGCTTTGTCAACATCCAGTATGATACAAGACTTGGATTCCCGGAAAGTACCGCTGCAGCTGCAGGAATGCAGGAAAAGGGAACGACCAGGGATCCGGTAATGAAATGGGTCTATGAGGCAAATGATATGCTCAATGCGCTGAACGGAAGTGCAGCGGTGGCCAACGGAAATGATGTAATCTGGATGTGGTCGGAGGCTCTGGGAACCAGTGATTATACGTTCTTTACCTTCAGCCATGAAACAGCCCATAACCAGGACGGCAGATATTTCTACGGAGGGGCGGGCAGAAGAGCCGGCACCGGCGGCGAAGCCCATGCAGACGGCAATATTGCACAGGAGATGCGGGATGGGATTATGGTGTTCAACATTTCCAAGATCATGGATATGGGTGTGGAAATGACAAATAATTTCAGTTATGAGCGCATCGACTCTGCGGAGAAAGTACACAGCTACTACAGGGAAATGTTTGATACAGGGTATGTACTGGATTATCTGGCAGCTCAGGCATTCCTCAGGCTGACCCCTCAGCAGCAGGCAGCAGTGGCAGTGCAGGCGGAGCATACTCCGGGCGGAACTTCTTCTATGAGTACTGTGTACAGAAAACTGACGGCGGAAGAGATCAGAGCTATGAACCTTAAGGATATGGAAGATCTGTGGGAAAACAGAATATCTGTCCGTAATGCATCGTCCTATCCGGAAAAGATCGGAACAGCTACTGACGGAAGCTATGGTTTTGAGTCCTTCTATACAATGAACTGGTATCAGTCCCACAATGATGACGGATCTCCGGACACCCATTCCTTTAAGCGGCTGGGACAGGAGATGCTGGGACTTGCGGGCTATGAAAAAGGATATATGGTCTATATTTCCGCCCTCAGCAAAAATGATCTTGAGGCGCTTCGGACCATTACCGGAGATCCGGATATTACATGGAAAGAATACAAGCTGAACCGTTACCGGGAGGTAGAGGCGAAGCTGGGGCGGATCCCGTATTTTGAGACAGAGACAGTGATTGAGCAGTTCAGGGCTGCCTTTGAGGCAGACGCCGGAAACGGCGGTACGAGCCGCAGTATAGAAACAAAGCGGATGCTCTATGGAATGATAAAACGTGTGACCGGAGACTTTACTGACGGCGGAATCTATGAGAGCCCGTCCGTGACATCCATTACGTCAGCAGAACAGCTGATCCGTCTTGCAGGGGAAAATTCTTACGGATACTACCGGCTGGAGAATTCGATTGATTTCAGCAATGTGGGCGCATCCGGAGGCAGCTATATTCCGGACCGGTTTATGGGCGTCCTGGACGGAAACGGATATGAAATGACGGGAATGGAGTACCCGCTGTTTAAAGACCTGCAGTATGCCCAGGTGAAGGATCTGAAAATTTCCGGGCCGTCATATGCAGGGGATGCGGAAGCTCTTCTTGCAGTGAAGTCCAGAAAGGTGACAGTAGGAAATGTGCAGGTGGAAGATGCAGATATGCCGCTTCCTCTGGTAAAGACAAAGACAGAAGGCTACTATGAGTACGGCGATATGAGCATAACCGTGGGCGAGAAAAAGATTGCTACAGTAGAGGACTTCCTTGCCATTGGCGATTCTGCCACAGCTCTGAAAAAACAGTATATACTGACAGAAAATCTGGATTTCAGTACAGTCGGATCAGAGGAGTTTGCGGTGAAAGGAACCTTTTCCGGGGAACTGGACGGAAACGGACATGGAATTACAGGACTGAAGGGAGTGCTGTTTGAAAAGATAGACGGCGGATCCGTATCGGATCTGACCATCGAAGGATCCCGTCTGACTCAGAATACCCAGAAAGGTGCTCTGGCCAATGAGATTCGAAATGCAGAAGTGCAGGATATAAAAGTCAAAGATCTTGTAATTGAAAATGACGCCAATCAGACAGGAGGCCTGGCAGGAATTATCTCCGGCAGTATAGTAAAGCGGATTGCGGTGGAAAATATTTCTGCCCGTTCCAGTAATACCATAGGCGGCATAGCCGGACAGTTTGACGGAAGACTTCTGGAAGACTGTATTGTAACCGGAACCCTTGCGGGTACCATCCGGCACCAGATGGGTGCCAGAATCGGCGGAATTACCGGATGGATGGGCGATGGAATTATGAAAAACTGTCTGACCAGGGTGGAGATTACCGCGCCGGAGAGGGTCGGAAACGGCGGAATTATCGGCGGCCCTCAGAGCGGCAGTGCGGCAGTTGAAAGATGTGTCAGCCTGAGTACCGGAGAAAACGCCAACCGGATATCCGGCTGGGATGTGCTGGGGATTACAAGCAGCGCATATGAACTGGAGAGCTCGGACAGCCAGACCAGTATGAGTGAAGCCAATGCAGACCGGGTCTTCCCGGTTACGGACCGGCAGGCTATGGAAGAAACATTTTATACGGAGACGCTGGGATGGAGTGAGGCCGTGTGGGATTTTGGCGCACTGGCGTCGGGAGGACTGCCGGCGTTGAGACGATAATTGGACAGGAAAAGCAGAAAAAAAGAAAGGACGTCAAGATGGGTAGTGTAAAAAACTTTGTGGCTTTGGTAAAAAATGGCTCCTTTTTGGTAAGAA
>USFD01000114.1 GCA_900553885.1 uncultured Ruminococcus sp. | reverse complement strand
TTTGCGCTCTTATGTACCGCTGCGCTGTGTCCGAACGAAAGTGTGTCCTCCGGCAATCCCTCCTACCGTCCCGGCGGACATTTCTTTACCCACAAATTCAAATCCCCAATGCTAAAAATTTTATTAAAAGTATGAATTTTATGTCAATTCTGAAAACTATGCTTGCGGTGCTATTTTTCCCATATTATAATTTTAAGATAGTTACTGGTTCCCTGATGCAGGATAACAGGATATGTGGTCTGGCTGAAAGGCATCTGCAGTGAAAGGGGACAGTGAGAGCGGATTCCTGGAATCCGCTTTATACATCTGAAAACAGACGGTAAGGAGAGCGGTTTACAATGGGAAAAGTAATCGGGATTGACCTGGGAACCACAAACAGCTGTGTTTCTGTGGTGGAAAATGACACGCCGGTGATTATTCCATGCAGTACGGGAGGGCAGACAACACCCAGCGTAGTGGCATTCACAAAAAAAGGAGAGCGTCTTGTAGGAGCGGCAGCCAGAAGGCAGGCCGTTACAAATCCGGATCGGACGATCAGTTCCGTGAAGCGGCATATGGGGACAGACTGGTCTGTGAAGATTGACGGGAAATCCTACAATGCACAGGCCATCAGCGCCATGATTCTCATGCAGCTGAAAAAGGATGCGGAAGAATTTTTAGGGGAGCCGGTAACCGATGCGGTGATCACGGTTCCGGCTTATTTTAACGATATCCAGCGTCAGGCTACAAAGGATGCGGGGCGGATTGCAGGCCTCAATGTAAAGAGGATCATTAATGAACCTACCAGCGCGGCTATGTCCTATGGCCTGGATCACGGAGAACCTCAGAAGGTTATGGTGTACGACCTGGGAGGCGGCACTTTTGATGTTTCTATTATCGAGATCGGGGAAGGCGTAATTGAGGTTCTGTCCACAGCGGGTGACAACCACCTGGGAGGCGATGATTTTGACAGCCGGATTGTAGACTGGATTGTGCGCAACTTCAGGGCCCAGAAAAAGGTGGATGTATCGAAGGACTTTGCGGCTATGCAGCGGATCCGGGAGGCAGCGGAGCAGACGAAGAAAGAATTGTCTACAGCTTCCACTTCCAATATTAATCTTCCCTATCTGACTCAGGTGAAGGGAGAACCGGTGCATCTGGAAATGACCCTTACCCGGGCGGTGTTTAATGAGCTTGTGCAGGATCTGATTGAGCGCACGCAGGCTCCGGTACAGAGCGCGTTAAGTGACGCGGGAATTACGCCTTCTCAGCTTGGCAGAGTCCTGCTGGTGGGAGGTTCCACCCGTATTCCGGCTGTGCAGGATAAAGTGCGGGCCCTTACCGGAAAAGAACCGTCCAGAAATATCAATCCGGATGAATGCGTTGCCAAAGGAGCGGCTATACTGGGAAGTGCGCTTCAGGGCAATGCTCTCACGGCAGCAGGAACAGGACAGAGCCTGCTTCTGATGGATGTAACACCCTTAAGCCTTTCCATAGAGACCGTGGGAGGCGTATCCACGTGCCTGATCAAGCGGAATTCCACGATCCCCACGCGCTACTCCAGAGTATTTACCACAGCTGCGCCCTATCAGAGCAGTGTGGATATCCATGTTCTCCAGGGAGAACGTCCTATGGCGAGGGATAACAAAACTATCGGAAAATTCCGCCTGAAAGGAATCCGCAAGGCTATGGCAGGCGTGCCTCAGATTGAAGTAACCTTTGACATTGATGTCAACGGAATCCTGAAAGTTTCAGCCAAAGACCTGGATACAGGAAAAGCTCAGTCTATTACAATTACAGCGGACGACCGGATGTCTGACATGGAAATCCAGCAGGCAATTCATGATGCCCAGGAATATGCAGGGCAGGATCAGCTGAGAAGAGACGCCCTTGAACTGATCGGCGAGGCACAGAAAAAGGCGGCGGAAGCCCGCCAGATCCTGAAAGTTCAGGATAAGCAGATGGAGAAAGGGCGGAAAAAGCAGATGAAAAAAGATGTATCTGCCCTGGAAAAAGTGCTGGCGAAAACAAGAGTTGACAAAGTTTCAGAAACGGACATGAACAATATCAGACAGACAATGCAGGTTCTGGAGGAGGATATGAATGCTGCAAATTAAACATATCTGTAAAGAGTACAGAACAGGCAGCCTGGTCCAGAAAGCGCTGGACGATGTCAGTCTGAACCTCAGAGACAATGAATTCGTGGCTATTCTGGGCCCCAGCGGCTCAGGAAAGACCACGCTTCTTAATATTATCGGGGGGCTGGACCGGTATGACAGCGGAGATCTGATCATCAACGGGATTTCCACAAAGAAATATAAAGACAGGGACTGGGATTCCTACCGGAATCATACCATAGGCTTCGTATTTCAGAGTTACAACCTGATTCCTCATCAGACAGTTCTGGCCAATGTGGAACTGGCTCTGACCATATCCGGAATCGGAAAGGCCGAGCGGCGCAGACGGGCGAAAGAGGCGCTCGATCAAGTGGGGCTTGGCGATCAGATTCATAAAAAGCCGAACCAGATGTCCGGAGGACAGATGCAGAGAGTGGCAATTGCCCGCGCTCTGGTCAATGATCCGGATATCCTGCTGGCGGATGAGCCCACCGGCGCTCTGGACAGCGATACAAGCATACAGGTAATGGATCTGCTGAGGGAGGTGGCAAGAGACCGGCTGGTCGTTATGGTAACTCACAATCCGGAACTTGCGGAAAAGTACGCGACAAGGATTGTAAATTTAAGAGACGGCAGAATCCGTTCAGATACAGATCCTTTTGAAGTTGACGAAGGGCAGATGGAAGAGCCGGGACACAGAAATATGGGAAAGGCGTCCATGTCGTTTCTGACGGCCCTGTCTCTGAGCTTTAATAATCTGAAAACAAAAAAGGCGAGGACACTTCTGACCTCTTTTGCAGGTTCCATCGGTATTATCGGGATCGCGCTGATTCTGTCCCTGTCTACCGGGGTAAATGACTATATCAAGTCTATTGAAGAAGAGACAATGGCGCAATATCCTCTTCAGATTCAGAGCACAGGACTGGATCTGACCTCCATGATGGCGGAAAGTGCAGGCGGAACGCAGGAAGACGGGGAGACCGGGGAAGTAGAAGTGGCGCAGATGCTGACCAGTATGTTCTCCACAATGGATTCCAATGACCTTGCCTCCCTGAAGAAATTTCTGGACAGCCCGGACAGCGGAATCGGGGAATATACGAATGCTGTGGAATATACTTATGATACGTCGCCTCATATTTACCGGCAGGATGCAGATAATGTGCGGCAGGTTCATCCGGACACTTCTTTTGAGGCTCTTGGTCTGGGTTCGGAATCAGCATCAAACAGCATTATGTCCATGATGATGAGCACGGATGTGTTCTATGAGATGCCGCAAAACGAAAATCTGTATCAGGGGCAGTACGATGTAAAAGCAGGCCGCTGGCCGGAGAATTATAATGAGTGCGTGGTTGTCCTTACTTCCAGAGGCGGAATCAGCGATTTTATGCTGTATACACTTGGCCTCAGAGATTCTGCGGAGCTGGATGAGATGATACAGCAGTTTATTGATGAGGAAAATGTGGATATACCGGAAAATATAGGCTCCTATGATTACGAAGATTTCCTGGGGATTACATTTAAGTTGGTAAATCCTTCAGACTGTTATGAATATGACAGCCAGTATCATGTCTGGAGAGATAAAACCCAGGACAGCGCCTATATGAAAAACCTGGTGAATTCGGGAGAAGATATAACCATCGTCGGTGTGGTACAGCCGGCGGCGGATGCAAACGGCCTGGTGCTTTCTTCCGGAATCGGATATCCGGCTTCCCTGACTACACATGTGGCGCAGGAGGCGGCAGAGAGTGAAATTGTCAGGCAGCAGCTTGCCAGCCCGGATATGAACGTTTTTACCGGAGAACCTTTCGGAGAAGAAAGCGGTGAAAGCAATTTTGATATGGACTCCCTGATTACAGTGGATGAAGAGGCGCTTACGGAAGCTTTTGGCTTTGATGAGAGCTCTCTGTCGGAAGGAATGGCGGGGGCGTTTGACTTTTCCTCTGCTTTTGGCCAGGCGGGTGATTCCCTGGATCTTTCCGGCGCTGTAGATTTAAGCGGTATTGATCTGACGCTTCCGGATATGGGAACTCTGAATCTTGGCGATATCATGGGAGATCTGGATATATCCATATCCTCAGAAGTATTCGGAGATATGGCATCCGGTCTGCTAGCCGGGTATCAGGAATATGCAGAAGAACATCCGGAGGCAGATTATTCCGGACTGGGAGACGCTTTTGCGGCCTTTATGCAGACTCCGGAAGGGCAGGAGATCCTTTCCCGGAATATTCAGGAAATTATCCAGTCCGGAGGCGGCATGGAGATCTCTTCCGACCAGATCCGGCAGCTGTTTCAGGATATCCTTGCAGGATATGCGGAATACGTGCAGGAGATGGGATACGAAGACGCCTACCAGGATCCGGAACAGTTCAGCGTGTATCTGACAGAATACCTGGGAACGGCAGAAGCACAGGCGATTCTGGAACAGTGGGGATCGGAGATCCTGGCAGGCGCGGACTTTACAGTTTCAGGGGAGCAGCTGCAGTCTCTGGCGTCGGAGCTGGCGGCAGGATATCAGACATACGCCCAGTCTTCGGGAGCACCCGATCCCGGTAAAATGGGGCAGTATTTTACGGCATATCTGAATACGGACCAGGCCCGGCAGATTCTGACAGAGGGGCTGCAGGGAGCGGTGGATACCAGCCGGCTGGAGAGTCAGATATCCGAAGCTGTGGAAGGATATATGGGCAGCGCCCTGTCATCCTTTGGCACGCAGATGAGAGACGCATTGGAAGAACAGATCTCATCCGCCATGCAGCAGGCCATGAATCAGCTTTCTGCCGGCATGGAGACAGCGATGCAGCAGGCCATGGGGCAGGTAGGAGACAGCCTTCAGAACGCTGTGAATATGGATGCTGATGCTTTTGCCGCCGCTTTTCAGATGAATATGAGCGGGGAAGAACTGGCGGAACTTATGATGTCCATGGACTCCGGACAGAACGCCACATATGAAAACAATCTGAGGACACTGGGCTATATTAACTTTGCGGAGCCAGGCGGCATTGATATTTATCCGAAGGACTTTGAGAGCAAGGAAGAAGTTGTTCGGATCCTGGATGATTATAACAGCCGGATGGAAAGTGAAGGAAAGGAAGAACAGGTGATTACCTATACGGATGTTGTAGGTTCTCTGATGTCTTCCGTGACGGAAATTGTGGATATAATCAGTTATGTTCTGATTGCGTTTGTGGCGATTTCTCTGATTGTGTCTTCGATTATGATCGGAGTCATTACCTATATCAGTGTACTGGAACGGAAAAAGGAGATCGGTATTCTGCGGGCTATCGGGGCATCAAAGCATAATATATCCCAGGTGTTTAACGCGGAGACATTTATTATCGGGCTGTGCGCCGGACTGATCGGTATCGGACTGACGCTGCTGATTCTGATTCCGGGGAATATGCTGATTCATCATCTGGCGGGAACTACAGATATCAGCGCCGCACTTCCGGTTGTGCCTGCAGTTGTCCTGATTCTTCTCAGTGTGCTGCTGACTCTGGTCGGAGGGCTGATTCCGTCCAGAAAGGCGGCAAAGAGCGATCCGGTAACAGCGCTTCGCACAGAATAGCGATTACCAGAGGAAGAGGCTGGATGACACATGGAGAAAAAAAGAGACAGAAAAAAGTCCGGGTATCCGGACTTTTTTCTATGCGGATTTTTCTGTCAGTCTGCCCGGCTTCCGGGACTGTTTCCCGGTCTGCCCGGCTGCGGGCTCTGCTTTGTACGGCACTGTTTCCGGTAGCAGCTGGGAGTCATCTGTACGCAGTCTTTAAATGCATTTGTAAATTTCCCCTGGGTTTCATACCCTACTTTTGCGGCGATTACGGAAATACTTTCATCGGTTTTTTCCAGCAGTTCCATTGCCTTCTGTATCCGGTATTCTTTCATATAGGCGGCAATGGGCAGACCGTAGACTTCCTTGAAGGTCTTCTTTAAGGAAGCGGTATTGATCAGATACTGTCTGGACAGCTCTTCAATTGTATAACGCCTGTCCAGATGTCTGGTGAGCTGGTCGTGTATGGTACAGATCAGTTCTTCCTGCCGGGACATGCCGGAGGAGCGGCCGGTTTCTTCTTCATCTGACGGGCAGGCAATCCGGATCATCTGTTCAATTATATGATGCAGCAGCTGTGCCTGTTCCGTATCCGCAGCTTTATAATAGACTTCTTTCCCGTGCCGCCGGCTGACAATCAGACCGGCAATTTTCAGCTGCCGCAGATGATGGGAGACGGCAGGACTGCTCATATCCACCAGAGAAGAAAGGTTAATAACACATTCTTCACAGTGACAGAGAAGCCAGAATATGCGGATCCGGCTGCCGTCTCCGAGCTGTTTGAAAATGTCAGCTACTGTCTGAAAATCTCTGGTTTTGGGAATCGCTTCGGATTTATTTTCAAATATCTGATGATGGTTGTGCGGCAAATTGTCTTTTTTCATTACAAAAGCCCTCCTTTGTCCTCTATTGTATCATAAGAAGAGGAAAAAGAAGGGCCTTTTTCACTGTGCTGATTTTATATTCAGCTGACAGGAATCTGTTTTATCTTTCCTGCCGGAAACGGTTCCGTTTAACAGTCAGCCATATAACTGCGGCCGCTGAAGCAAACATAAATGCAAACGGTATAATCAGATTGGTGGTGTCACCGGTCTGTACGGCGCTGTCAGATGAAGTGGTGACAGTATCCGGTGTGTCCGATCCCGATGTATCTGCGGGATCCGAGGAGTCCGCCGGCTTGGAAGGATCCGCCGGTTCAGAAGGATCTGCGGGCTCAGAGGGATCCGTGGGTTCAGAAGGATCTGCGGGCTCAGAAGGATCCGTGGGGTCGGAAGGATCCGTGGGGTCGGAAGGATCCGTGGGGTCGGAAGGATCCGTGGGCTCAGAAGGATCCGTGGGCTCAGAAGGATCTGTAGGCTCAGAAGGTTCTTCGATTGGCCCTGCATAGTTGGGAATATCCGGCTGCTCAAGTGTGGCAGAGGTAGTTTTATTGATTACATTCCACAGCTGGTAAATGCTGCTGTCGGATTTTTCTGTCAGAACCAGGCTGTTGCCGCTGGTCATATCGTCATTTGCAATGCCGATAGCCAGTCCGGAGACTTTGTTGATAAAGCGGGCAGATCCGTCTGCGTCTTCCAGGCACCAGAGCTGCGTCTGATCTTCTTCATTTCCGGTTACAAGCATGACTCTTGTTCCTGCGGATGTGCCGCTGTCCTGAGGAGCCAGAACCATATCCGGGTTCTCCAGGGGTGAGATCCGGAAGTATCCCTCTCCCGCCGGGGTGATCTTCCAGCTGTTCCGATCACTGTCTACTGTATTCCAGATTACGCCGTCATCCCAGTTCTCCCATACGCTGGCGCCGTCTGCGACGCTGATCACACGGAAGTATGTATTGACAAAGTCATGGCCGGCTTTGGGGATCAGGGCTGTATCCTGTGTAAGATTATTGATCCGCCAGGCTGGCGCGTCCTCTTCGTCTACCAGCTGAAGCGGAGTGCCGCTTGTAACGGAAGAGGAAAATCCAAGCGCCTGGCCGGTAGCAGCCTGAACCAGTCTGCCGGTAGCGCCTTCAACCGGTACGAAGGCCCACAGCTGTTCCGGATCGGTGATATCTGCATCTGTCAGAGCTACTGTGCTGCCGTTTACAGGCGCCAGGGCCTGAGTGCCGTCCAGGGTAGTAATATGGAAGCCTTCTTCTGTAAGTGTCAGTTTCCAGCTGTTAATGGTTTCATCGCCGTAATTCCACCATAACACTACTCCGTTGTACTGCTCCAGATGGTATTCTGTGCCGTCCTCGCCGTCGTAGAGAATTTTAAAGGTGTCTGTTTCATAGTTGTGGGTGCTGTCTCCGGTCTCAGAGGGGACAAACACGTCGTCATAATTATTCGGGATAGTGGAAGGATCCCATGGGTCGTCCAGAAAGTCTTCCGGGAAAATCTTATCAAAGAAAGCATAGGTCTCAGGATCATACTTTAACAGGTCCTCCCGGGTATTGACCGGACCGCGGACACCGTCTGTCCAGTCCGGGCTTTCTTCCATTACGCTGAACCAGATCGTGCACATGGTAGCAAAGAATTCGTCGGCGTTGGAGATGGCATAGGTATTGGGCCACATACCAAGAGCCCTGCGGCTGTTGTACAGAGCCATGAATTCATCGTGGAGAGACTGATCTTCCAGCAGATCCATGCCCAGGGATTTTACAGAGTGACCGAATTCGTGAACCAGAATGTTTTCATTGCGGTAGCCGGTCTGATTCT
>USFD01000113.1 GCA_900553885.1 uncultured Ruminococcus sp. | reverse complement strand
CCTCCAGATAAACAGTTTTATTATTTCAACTGTCTACCTAAAGGGGAGCATATCACTGTATCCGTCCGGCACTTTATTTTACTTTTCATGCTGCACTCCGGCAGCTCCATCAGATGACCTGCCGTTCCACAGCAGCTTTCTTACAGAGACGTAGGATCAATATACCATTTTCCGCCAACTTTTATTACCTGAAAATCCATAGACTCTTCATAGGTCTCATCCGTAACATCTTCCATACCTATAATCATGTTAACCTCCAGTGATTTGGCGGCCTGAATCTTTTCATCCACTCCCTGTGAATCAAATTCATCCTGAATGTCTGCGATTTCATCTTTGGAAAGGTCTTCTTCGTCTATTATTTCATAATCAACCTGATAAGCGCCCACTTTAATATCTGTTCCTATGGAGCCAGCGAACATTTCTTCAAACATATCCGCTAATTCGGACTTGCTGTAGCCGCTCTGCTCTTCCAGCGCCTTAATTGTTCCGTCTGAAAAAGCATCCATGATTCTGTCTCCGTCCTGTTTTTCCATGCCTTCCATAAAGCTGTCCACCGGAGCTGTATAGCTGTTTCCTGCCGTGCAGCTTCTCACGCCGAAAATAACCGCCACAACTATGGCAATAAGTACAACAATACCTATAACAATGAAAACTGCCGGCTTCCCGGAACTCTTTTTCGGCGCCTGCCCGCCCTGGGGATACCCATTGTACGGCGGCTGCTGATATCCTGCGTTATAGCCGCCCTGCTGATATCCTGCGTTATAGCCGCCCTGCTGATATCCTGCACCGTTCATCTGCTGCTGATATCCGCCCTGAGGCTGTCCGTTCGGCTGAGCAGCTGCTCCTGCATTCTGACCGCTCTGGCCTGCCTGCTGTACCGGAGCGCCGCATTTCGGGCAGAACTTCTGGGTGTCATCAATCTGTGTACCACAATTTTTACAAAACATACTTTTCCCTCCTCTTTCCTCATTTCGTAAAATCTATATTCATTATATATGATTTCTCAGAAATAATCCACTGTATTTTCACCCCGGATCAGACTGCAGAAATTTTCTTTCCGCAGCCCTGTCTCCGTCTTCTGTTCTATTTTCTCTCTTTTCCTCTGCATCTCCGGCGCAGGATCCCTATCCACAAACAGATTACACCGATGACAGCCAGCACAGACACTGCAGATAGGATTCCTGTTCCCTCTCCTCTGTTCCCGTCCGGATATCCATCAGAAGATTCTCTTTCCGGAGCAAAAAATGCTCCAATTCCTTTTCTTTCCGCCTTTACCTGAAATGAAATCCTTTCTTCCGAGCAGTTTCCTGCCAGATCTTCCGCCTGAACCCGAACTGTATATGCGCCATGCCCGGTAATCTCATACTGGAAAATCCGGCTTTCATAATTCAGCCGCTGCTTTTCTCCGTTTATGTATAAAGCCCGGATCCGTTCTCCTTCTCCTTCCACCCATACAGACAGCAGGTCCCCTTCTCTGCAGGTTTTCCCGTCCTTTATCTCCCCCCAGTATATGGCAGGCGCCGTATGGTCAATTGTAAAAACTGCTTCTGCCGACGATTCATTTCCCGCCTGATCCCTGGCACGGATTTCAAACAAATGGATCCCCTCCTCTGTAATTTCTGTTCCCGGCAGGTACCGTCTCCCGTTCAGGAACATGGAACAGGTATTTTCTGTCAGATCACGGATCATATCTTTTCCGTAATTCCAGCGGAAATACGGAATATAAGTGCCGTTCAGCTGTTCCACATAACGGATCACCGGATCTGTCCGGTCTATTGTAAAAACAACCGTTTTTTCTGTTCTGCGTCCGGATGCGTCCCGGGCATAAATCCGGCATACATATTTCCCGTCTTCTGAAAATTTCATCTCGATCTGTTTCTTCTGTCCGCTGCCCTTCCAGTTTCCTTCAGACGGCTCCTGTATCTTCTCTTCCTTTCCGTCAATTCCTGTCCGCGATACCGCCAGCCTGCAGTCCGCCAGGATATTCTCATCATATAATGTAAATACTGCAGATTTTTCTTTTCCTGCAATCATCCGGTCCCTCACACCTGTTATTTCAATAGACGGAGGCTGTACGTCAATATAGATTTTCTCTGTCAGGACCGCAGTATTTCCCGCCCGGTCCGATACATGGACAGTAAGGGGCACTGCCTTTCCGCCGTCAGAGGACTGATCTACGGTAAAACGCAGTGTTTCTGACAGAACTGCTCTTTCTCCGTACTCCCATTTCCTTTCCGCAGCAATCTCTGCCCCTGTATAACAGGTAACCGAACGAAGGCCTGAGGAGAAACCATATGTATCCTTTCTTTCTTCCACATATATCTCAACTTCCACGCTGCCCTGCTGCCAGACGCCAAAGCCGCCTGCCGCCGCGGCCTTTATTCCAGGGGCCTCATCTTCACAGAAAATAGCTTTTGATACTTCTTTCCTGCTTTTTCTGCCTGCACAGTCCACCGCATACGCAGATATCTTTCCCTCATATCCCGGGAAGACCGTTATACTGCCCTGGCATCCGGCAATCCGCTGTTCCCCTTTCCCGTCCAGCGCCACATAAATCGCCTCCACACCGGATATGTCATCTGTACAGCAGATATTCACCTGTATCTGTGAATGAAAAAATGTACTGTTGCCGTCCGGATAAACAGGGATATGAATTTCCGGATCCCCCGGAGGACTGAGATCCAGCAGGATTTCTTTTTCCGTACGGAAGAGCTCCTTTCCATCCTCTATCGAGAGCATCCGTACTTCAAGTAAATTGGTTCCTTCTTCAAATATTTCCGGAGAGATCTCTTTCACCGCTGCAGAGATTTCTGCATCCTGACAGCCGTCAGATCCCATACTATGCTCTGTCTCTTCTGCCGTTTCCTTCCCGGTTTCCCCGTCTGTCTTCCCGTTTTCCATCTCTGCTTCCAGTTTCAGTTCTCCCTCCAGCAGCACCTTCCCGGAAGCGCCGGACAGCCTGTATTCCGTGACAGTTTCCGGCTCTGCATGGACAATCCGTATTTCCGGTGCAGTCACATACCACCCGTTCTGCCCGTCCGGTTCGGGGCACTGAATCTGCGGAACCTGTATCCGGCTCTCTTCTCTCTTTGAATCTTCCGGCTCCTGTCCGGCACATTCCTGCTTTTCCCCGCTTCCTGTCTCTGATGTCCCCGATTCCTTGGCGGAAATCAGCAGGACTCCCGAAAACAGGAGGAACAAAATACCGCACAGAATACCGCCTGTTTTGAATACTCTCATCTGTTTATTCCGCCTGTACATCCTCAACCGCCTCCCTTCTCTGTGTCTCAGCCGATGCTCTCCCGCTTTCCTCGGATTCTGTCTGATTCTTCTCCCCCGGCGCCTCTTCTCTGTTCTGTTTCAGTCTGTACTCCTCGGTCAGATCCCGGATCTTTTCGGAATGTTCCGCCCGCAGCAGCGCCTCTTCCCCGGTCAGAACCGCCTGTGCATACTGTCCCTGTCCTGCTTCCAGACTCATCTTTTTTTCTGCCGCCGCTTCAATCCGGTCTGTTCCTTCTTCAATCTCCACGAGCCGCCCGTACGCAAGTATGGCTTCCTCCGTCATTTCCTGCCGTTCATAGGCAGACGCCAGTGACCGGAGGATATCCCGTTCCAGACTGCTGCCCATCAGAACAACCCGGGCATTTCCTTCCTCGGTATTCTCCAGCAGATAGGATCTGAGCATTTCTCCCGCTCCGGAAATATATGCTTCCTCCGATACACTTCCGGGCCCTTCTCCGGAAAATGCCGGATCTTCCACCGTGTAAGGCTCTGCTGTTCTGTCTTCTGCTTCCATATTCTTTCCGGTCCCCTCATCCGCTCCTTCCGCACTGCTGATTTCTTCTTTCTTTTCCCTTTCCCGCAGGCCTTCTCCGGCGCCGGCCTGCCACAGAAAGAGGGCTGCGGCAGCGGTTCCTCCTGCCGCGGCAAGCACGGCCTTTCGCGCAGATATCCCGCGGAACACCGCATTCCGGGAAACCGAAGGAATATCGTTTACCGCCTGTCTGGTATCGCTGTACCGGTTCCTGGAAAACTTCGTACAGCGTTCAATCACCCGCTCCAGCCGTTTTTCTTCCCGCCTGGTCAGCGGAGGCACCACCGCAGTATACGCCAGGACAAACTGCATTGTCCTGCCATATCCAAACAGATCCGGATCTCCCGCAAGACCGCTTTCTTCTCCTGATGCAGCTTTTACAAAATGTTTCCGCACAGCTCTCTGCTGCATTTTCTTCAGAACAGTTTCATTTTCCGGCGCTTCCAGATCCAGCAGATACACTCTGCCGTCTTCAGCCACCACAATACTGTAAGGATTCAGATACCGGTATCTCCGGCCTCCTCTGCACCTGTGAAACTGATCTGTGCTGATTCCGATCTGACGGAACCACTCAAAAAGAGTCTCCTTTTCCAGCCGGCGGTTTTCCCGCAGATAATAGACCAGAAGATCCCCTTTTTCACAGTCCATACTCTGTCTGCACTGTGCTCCGTGTTCAATAAATTTCAGGACTTCATACATTTCTTCCATATTCTGTTGTCTTCAGCCGCAGCAATATGCCCGGACGGCTGCAGCCGCATAATAATACGGCACTCTTTTCCCGATTCGTGTGAAAATCATCAGAAACTGATGTTGATAAAAGACTTTAATCAGACAGATTAAAGTATAAGTATCATACCTGAACTCCGGCAAAAATGCAATAGAAAAATGGGAGCAATTCTTTCAGATTACTCCCACATTTCAGACGATAACAGAACAGATTGTCAGGACAGCTGCTCAAGACGGGCAAGCGCCGCGGCAATCACCTTATCCATATCATAGTATTTATAATCTCCCAGCCGGCCTCCGAATATCACATTTCCTTCTTTTTCTGCCAGTTTCCTGTATTGCTCAAAAAGTCTGTTGTTTTTCTCATCATTAACCGGATAGTACGGCTCCATGCCTACGCTCCACTCGGAAGAATACTCTCTGGAAATCACTGTTTTCGGCTGTTTTCCGAATTCAAAATGTTTGTGTTCGATCACACGGGTATAGGGAACTTCCCGATCCGTATAGTTCACAACTGCATTGCCCTGGTAGTTGTCGCAGTCCAGCACCTCGGTCTCAAAACGCACGGAACGGTACTCCAGCGCTCCCAGGCAGTAGTCAAAATACTCGTCAATCATACCCGTAAAGATAATTTTATCCGCAAGATCCGGTTCTTCTTTTCTGAGCTCAAAGAAATCCACTCCCGTGCGCACCTCCACGCCGTCCAGCATTTTCTCTACAACAGGAGTGTATCCGCCAATGGGAATTCCCTGGTATCTGTCGTTAAAATAGTTATTGTCATATATGAAACGGAACGGAAGACGTTTTATAATAAATGACGGAAGTTCCGTGCACTTCCTTCCCCACTGTTTCTCCGTATATCCTTTGATCAGTTTCTCGTAGATATCCCGGCCGCCCAGAAACAATGCCTGCTCCTCCAGGTTCTTCGGCTCGGTAATCCCCGTCTCTTTCCGCTGTTTTTCTATAATTTCCTTTGCTTCGGCGGGTGTTTTAATCCCCCACATTTTGCTGAATGTATTCATATTAAACGGCAGATTATACAACTCGTCTTTGTATATGGCAACCGGCGAATTAATGTAATTATTAAATTCCGCAAACTGATTAATATAGTCCCATATTTTTTTATCCGATGTATGAAAAATATGCGCGCCATACTTATGCACATGAATTCCTTCCACATCTTCGCAGTATATATTTCCGGCAATATGATCTCTTCTGTCAATCACCAGACATTTTTTCCCTTTTTTCGTAAGCTCATATGCCATAACCGCGCCGTACAGTCCGGCGCCCACAATGAGATAATCATATTTTTTCATAAAATAATTCCTCTCTTTCAAAACACATTTTCCTGTGTTCTCTGTTTTCTTATCATAACATTTTTTCCTCTGCATTTCCTCCGCACCTCACTTTTTCGTTATTATGACCATATATTTTATTTTTTCATTTACAAATTGGTTATTATGCACTAAACTGTTAATAGAGTCGTTTTCACAGGAAGAATACGTGATAACATTTAATTATGCAAAACGGAGGTATGAAAGACATGAAAGGAAACGTTATCGTTGGACAGTCAGGCGGCCCCACGGCTGCGATCAACTCCAGCCTTGCCGGCGTATACCGCACCGCAAAAGACCGCGGCGCCGGGAAAGTATATGGTATGCTGCACGGCATTCAGGGGCTTCTTCAGGAACGCTATATTGATCTGTCCGAATATATTACAAACGAACTCGATGCGGAACTGCTGAAGAGAACACCGGCAGCATTTCTGGGATCCTGCCGCTTCAAACTTCCTGAGATTCATCAGGATAAAGCAGTATATGAGAAAATTTTCGGAATACTGGACAAACTGAACATTGAAGCATTTATTTATATCGGCGGAAATGATTCCATGGACACAATCAAGAAATTATCTGATTACGCGATTGTAACCGGACACCCCACCCGCTTTATCGGCTGCCCGAAAACAATTGATAATGACCTGGCGCTGACCGACCACACGCCCGGATACGGAAGCGCTGCCAAATATATCGGAACTTCTGTAAAAGAGATTATCCGCGACAGCTTCTGTCTGGAATATGAAAAAGGACTTGTATCTATCGTGGAGATCATGGGAAGAAACGCCGGATGGCTGACCGGGGCTTCCGCTCTTGCCAAAGGGGAAGACTGTGCCGGACCGGATCTGATCTATCTCCCCGAGCTGCCTTTTGATATTGAATCATTCAGCGCAAAGGTAAAGGAGCTCCTTTCCAGAAAGTCTTCTGTTGTAGTCGCTGTTTCCGAAGGTATCCGGTTAGAAGACGGACGGTATGTCTGCGAACTGGGACAGAGCATTGACTTTGTAGATGCCTTCGGTCACAAACAGCTTTCCGGTACGGCAAATTATCTGGCCAGCTTTATTGCCGGCGAGATCGGCTGCAAGACCCGCTCCATTGAGCTCAGTTCTCTGCAGCGTGCCGCTTCCCACTGCGCGTCCCGTGTTGATATTCTGGAAGCTTACCAGGTAGGCGGCGCGGCTGTGAAAGCTGCGGACGAAGGGGATTCCGGAAAGATGGTTGTGCTCAAACGTCTGTCCGACGACCCGTACCAGAGTGGAACTGAAGTTAAGGATGTGCATAAGATTGCCAATGACGAGAAGCTTGTTCCCCGCAACTGGGTAACAGAAGACGGCTCTTATGTTACAGATGAATTTGTAAATTATGTACGCCCGCTCATCCAGGGCGACGTGTCTCCTGTCATGGTGGACGGCATACCGCGTCATCTTTACCGCCATCTGTAGGAAACAGGCCGCCTGGATATTACCGGGAGGACAGCCGGCATCCGGCAGACGTCCTCCCGTTTTTTTTCTCTGTTTTTATACTTTCTGATTCTCATCTTTTTCCGCTTAACATTATCTTCTATTGGACGCTGCCGTCACAATGGGGTATACTTATGCGAAAGAAAGATTATTTCAAGGAGGACTTGTTTATGATTATTAAAAACGGACAGATCGCTGACCCTGCAACAGAAAAAATGTTTTCCGCCGACCTTCGGATCAGGGACGGCCTGATCTGTGAAATCGGTACTGCTCTCAGCCCTTCAGACGGTGAAGAAGTAACCGATGCAAAGGGAATGGTTATCGCCCCCGGTCTGATCGACACACATGTACATTTCCGCGATCCCGGCTTCACATATAAAGAAGATCTGCACACCGGCTCTCTGGCTGCCGCCAGAGGCGGATTTACTTCTGTCGTGTGCATGGCCAATACTTCTCCTGTTACAGACAATCTCTCTGTCTTGAATGACATTCTGTCACGGGCAGCGGCTGAAAAAATTCATATCTACCAGGCTGCCGCTGTTTCCCGTTCTCTGAAGGGGGAAGAACAGACAGACATGGAAGCGCTTGCCCGGGCAGGGGCACGGGGATTTACAGACGACGGCATACCGCTTCGCAACGCTGCCTTTTTATATCAGGCAATGGAGGAAGCTTACCGCCTGGATGTCCCTATCAGTCTCCATGAAGAAGATCCCGCCTTCATTAAAAATAACGGAATCAATCACGGGCCGGTTTCTGACCAGCTGGGCATCTACGGTTCTCCTTCCATAGCAGAGGAATCTCTCGTAGCAAGAGACTGCCTTCTGGCTCTGCGTTCCAGAGCTCATGTTGTAATCCAGCACATCAGCTCCGGACGTTCTGTCGAACTTGTAAGAACTTTTAAAAAAATGGGCGCCAGACTGCACGCGGAAGCGACTCCTCATCACTTTACTCTCACAGAGGACGCTGTGCTCAAATATGGAACTCTTGCAAAAATGAACCCGCCGCTGCGCACAGAAGAAGACCGCCGGGAGATTATCCGCGGTCTTGCGGACGGAACCATCGACCTGATTGCCACAGACCATGCGCCTCACAGCGCAGAGGAAAAGGCACGCTCCATTACGGCTGCTCCCAGCGGCATTATCGGCCTGGAAACTGCCCTTTCCCTGGGCATAACCGAACTGGTGCGTCCAGGTCATCTGACTCTTCTGCAGCTGCTGGAAAAAATGACCGTAAATCCTGCCAGACTCTATCATCTTCCCGCAGGGAAAATCGCAGAAGGCGAAGCTGCAGACCTTGTCATCTTTGATCCGGAAGAACAGTGGGTACCGAAAGAATACGCATCCCGCTCTTCCAACTCCCCATTTACCGGATGGGAGCTGTACGGAAAAGTAAAAATGACTCTTTGCGGCGGGGAGATCATATATACGGATTCGGATTTATCGAAATGAACTTAGATTAAGAAATAACGGAAAATATTCGGAAGTTCTGAATAGA
>USFD01000112.1 GCA_900553885.1 uncultured Ruminococcus sp. | reverse complement strand
AAATAAACTGACATCAATAAATAAGAAAAAGTGCCAACGATTACTTGACACATACTGCCGGACAGTTACGATTGAACAATCGAAATGAATCGGTTATACTATAATCTGGAGGAAAAATTATGCCTATGCTGCACAGGAAGAAACGTAATCCGGAGCAGGAGAAGCCGCCGGAGAATACCGTAGATAAGCATGAAGAACATCCGCAGGAAACAAAGAATTCCGAAGAGGCTCAGAGGGAGCCTTCTTCTGCAGACAGCAGAACAGATGAAGACCAGAAGCCGGAGAAATATTCTTTCCTGCAGGAAACAATAAAACCTGAACCGCTAAGCCGGGAAAGGCTTTTCAGGCATTCCGCCAGACTTGCTCTGTATGGTGTAATTCTGGGGATTTTTGCCTGTCTTGGTTTCTTTGCGCTCAAACCCTGGGCAGAAAGGGTGTTTCAGGGGGATCCCGAGACCGTCACGATTCCGGAAGATGAAGAACCTTCAGAGGAAGAGCAGGAGGCGGAAAAGGAGAAAACCCAGGAGACAGAACAGAAACTGGATGCACTGAGCTATGAAGAAATGCTCGAATCCATATATCGTCTGGCAGGCGAGGCGAAGAAAAGCGTCGCCACGGTAAGCCGGACTTCAGACGAAGAAGACTGGACGGATGAAACAACAGGAATCGAGGATTCCGTGACGGGAATTATCACGGCGGACAACGGCCAGGAACTGCTGATTTTTGCATCAGATGAGGTATGCAGCGGCACGAAAAGCTGGACAGTTACATTTGCTGATTCATCCCGGTATACGGCCTCTTTAAAAATGCGTGACCGGAACCGCCGTCTGGCGGTATTCAGCGTTCCACGCAGAGAGATTTCTTCAGCTACGTGGAGCTCTTTGAAAGTTGCTGTTCTGGGAAATTCCAATCTGGTTCAGCAGGGAGACCCGGTCATTGCCCTGGGGAATACGTTCAGCTATGCAGATGGAATCGGCTATGGGATTATCAGCTCTACTGATTATAAGGAAACTTTTTATGACGGAGAGTGCGATATCCTTGCAACAGACATTGCCGCTGCCTCAGACGGGTCAGGAGTACTGTTCAATATGGAGGGAGAGGTTGTAGGACTTGTTATGTCTTCTATCTGGGAAGACGAAGAGTCGAATACGGCAAACGCCTATTCCATATCGGATCTCAAATCCGTGATCGAGCTCATGGCAAACGGCGAGAAGGTGCCCTATATCGGGGTATATGCGACAACAGTTACCTCCCGCCTGAAAGAAGAAAAGGGAATGCCGGAAGGCATTTATGTGATTGACGTGGATCCGGATTCTCCGGCCATGTCCGCAGGAATTCAGAGCGGCGATATTATCTGCGAGATAAACGGGGAGGCGGTGTCCAGTCTGGTGACGTATCAGAGAGCCGCGCTGGAGACCCGGACGGAACAGCAGATAGAGATCAGAGGCATGCGTCTTGGCGCCGATGGCTATGTGGATGTGAATTATACTGTGACTGTGGGCCAGAAGTAAAAAATAGAAGAATAGAAAGAGGAATGAAATGAGATATATCAGCGGACTGCATGAAGGAGAGACAATCAGAAATGTATATCTGTGCAAAGGGAAGCGTTCCGCGGAGACGCGAAACGGAAAACCTTATGATAACCTGATCCTGCAGGATAAGACAGGAACACTGGACGGAAAAGTCTGGGATCCAAATTCCCAGGGAATTTCCGAATACAGTGAAAAAGATTTTATCGAAGTATTCGGTGATGTGATTAGCTATAACGGAAATCTTCAGCTTAATATCCGTCAGATCCGGCGGGCCCAGGAGGGGGAGTACAATCCGGCGGATTATATGCCTACAACCGATAAGAGTGTGGACGGCATGTACGAGGAACTGCTGGCCTATATCCGGCAGATTTCCAATACGCATCTCCGGCAGCTGCTGGAATACTTCTTTGTAAAGGATCAGGAGTTTGTCCGCCGGTTCAAAGGGCATTCGGCGGCGAAGACCGTACATCACAGCTTTTCCGGAGGACTTCTGGAACATACCCTGAGTGTGGTGCACCTGTGCGAATATTTCGCGGGAGCGTATTCCATCCTGAACCGGGATCTGCTTATCGCCGCGGCTCTGTGCCACGATATCGGGAAAACAAGAGAACTGTCCGCATTTCCGGACAATGATTATACAGACGAGGGACAGCTTATCGGCCACATAGTTATCGGGGTGGAAATGATCGACGAGGCACTCAGAGAGCAGCCGGATTTTCCGGTGAAACTGGCCAACGAGCTGAAACACTGCGTTGTGGCTCACCACGGAGAGCTGGAATACGGCTCGCCGAAGAAACCGGCCCTGGCCGAAGCCCTTGCCCTGAATCTGGCCGACAACGCAGACGCAAAGCTGCAGACACTGACAGAGATATTCAAAGGCAAGACCGGTACGGAGTGGCTTGGATTTAACAGACTCTTTGAGTCCAACTTAAGGAGAACATCGGGGACGTAACAGAAAAACGGGTTACGTCCCCCGTTTTATGAAAGGATATAAATATGGGGAAAAACGAGAATCAAATGCAGAAAAACCAGACAGTTGTCGCCGAGATCACAGACATAGGCGTAAACGGCGAGGGCATAGGAAAAGTTGACGGTTATACGCTCTTTATCAAAGACGCGGTAATCGGTGACAAGGTGGAAGCGAAGATTACAAAAGCCAGGAAAAATTACGGCTATGCAAGGCTGATGAAAATTCTGCGCCCGTCTCCGGACCGGGTAAATGCCAGATGTGCTTTCGCCAGGCAGTGCGGCGGCTGTCAGATCCAGGAAATGTCCTATGCGAAGCAGCTGGAATTCAAGGCCCGCAAAGTCCGGGGAAATCTGGAGCGGATCGGCGGGCTGTCTCCACAGCTTCTGGATCAGGTGACAGAGCCTGTTGTGGGAATGGACAATCCTTTCGGCTACCGGAACAAGGCTCAGTTCCCCTTTGGTACGGACAGGGAGGGCAGGCCCGTTACCGGCTTCTACGCCGGCCGGACCCACAGCATCATTGCCAACACAGACTGCGCGCTGGGGGTGCCGGTGAACCGGGACATTCTGGAAATTATTCTGAATTATATGAAAGAAAATCATGTCCCGGCCTATGACGAAAAAACCGGAACCGGGGTCATTCGACATGCTCTGATCCGATTCGGATTTACGACAAAAGAGATCATGGTCTGTCTGGTGATCAACGGGGAAAAACTGCCCTGTGAGGAACAGCTCATTGAAAGACTGAGCGCCATAGAGGGAATGACCAGTATTTCAGTCAGTCCCAATACAGAACGGACAAACGTTATCATGGGCAGTACATTCCGGGTGCTCTGGGGACAGGAATATATTACCGATTATATCGGAAATGTAAAATACCAGATCTCTCCTCTGTCCTTTTATCAGGTGAATCCGGTGCAGACAGAAAAGCTTTACTCCCTTGCGCTGGAATACGCGGATCTGCAGGGCGGCGAGACCGTATGGGATCTCTACTGCGGCATCGGGACCATTTCTCTTTTCCTTGCGCAGAAGGCGGGGCAGGTGTACGGTGTGGAGATCGTGCCCCAGGCAATCACCGATGCCCGGAGAAATGCACAGATTAACGGAATTGAAAATGCACAGTTCTTCGTGGGGAAAGCGGAGGAAGTTCTGCCGGACTATTATGACAGATACGAGAAGGAACACGGCGGCAGGCAGGCCCGCGCAGATGTGATCGTGGTGGATCCGCCCCGGAAGGGATGTGATGAGGCGCTGCTGGAAACGATTGTGAAGATGGCGCCGGAACGGGTGGTGTATGTAAGCTGCGATTCGGCCACGCTGGCAAGGGATATGAAGTACCTGTGCGGGAACGGGTATGAAGTGAGGAAAGTCAGGGCGGTGGATATGTTTCCGATGACGGTGCATGTGGAGACAGTTGTCTTGCTTTCCAAGGGAGAAATCGACTCGAAGAAGGTTCGTGTGGAGTTCTCTCTGGAGGGTATGGATATGTCCGGGTTCCAGAAGGGCGCTACCTATGAGCAGATCAAGGCGTATGTGCTGGAGCATAGTGAGTTGAAGGTGTCCAGCCTGTATATCTCCCAGGTCAAGCGGAAGTGCGGGCTGGATGTGGGACAGAATTATAATCTATCCAAGAAGGAAAATGCGAAAGTGCCAAAGTGCCCGCCGGAGAAGGAAGCGGCGATTATGGATGCGCTAAAGCATTTTGGGATGATTTGAGAATATGAATATTATGACAGAGAGGGTGAAGACGCTTTGTGAGGTGTCTTCGCCCTCTCTGTCATGTGGAGAAAACGCTATGTTGCCTGTTGACACTGCCATGACTGTAAAGTATAATTTGTTATACAAATCATACTTTTGAGGAGGAAATATAATGGGTAAGCCAAAAGGAAAATACGCCTGGACGGCCACAGTGGGAGAAAAGGGGCAGATTGTGATACCGAAACAGGCACGAGAAGTATTTGATATTCATCCGGGAGATACACTGGTGCTTCTGGGGGATGAAAAACGGGGGATTGCCATCCCTCCAAAAACCATGTTTTCACAATTTGCCACAGCCGTATTTGAAACGGAACAGGAGGTAGATTAGATGCCTCTGTGTGAGATCAATAATCTGAGAAAAACCTATCCTTCTTTTACCCTGTCTGACCTGTCTTTTCAGTTGAATGCTGGACGGATTGTGGGATTCATTGGCCGAAATGGAGCCGGTAAGACCACAACCATCAAATCTATGCTGGGCCTTGTCCATCCGGATGGCGGCGAGATTCGTTACTTCGGGCTGCCATTTGCCCGGCACGAGAAGCAGATCAAGCAGCAGATCGGGTATTCTACGGGAGCAGTCAACTACTATCCAAAGAGAAAAATAAAAGACATTGTTGCTGTTACAAGGATGTTCTTTGACACATGGAACGAAGAAACCTATCGGGAATATCTCTCCTTGTTTGCGCTGGACGAGAACAAGATGCCCGCTGAGCTCTCCGAAGGGATGCGGGTGAAGTTTAATCTGCTGCTGGCGCTATCTCATAAATCGGAGATTCTCATTTTGGATGAGCCAACCAGCGGCCTTGACCCTTTCTCCCGTGATGAGTTGCTTGACATATTTGAAGAATTAAAAAAGCGGGGCGTTTCTATCCTGTTTTCCACCCATATTACCTCGGATATTGAGAAATGTGCTGACGATATTCTGTATATTCGGGATGGAAAACTTGTAGCCAACTACCCAAAAGAGGATTTTCGGAAAAACTGCTGTGAAGCAGGCGAAACCATAGAGCAAGCGATTTTGCGAATGGAAAGGGGTGCCAGCGTATGATACGACTGTTGAAGAAAGAAATGAAGCTGGCAGCTTCGCCGCTTTCCTATCTTTTTATTATCTTTGGCTTGATGGCGTTTGTTCCTGGTTATCCCATCCTGGTCAGCGCCTTTTTCCTATGCCTCGGCCTGTTCCAGTCTTTCCAGGCGGCGAGAGAAGCAAACGATATCACTTATACGGCGCTCCTGCCAGTGGCCAAGGCAGATGTGGTCAGAGCGAAATACCTCTTTTGCGGATTTGTCCAACTTTGCTATTTTGCGCTGACTGCCGCTGTCACTCTGATTCGTATGACTGTACTATCTGAAGCGGCGGTTTACAGGAGCAATCCGCTGATGAATGCCAATCTAGTTTACCTTGGCTTCGTGCTGCTGATTCTGGGGCTGTTCAACGGGATTTTTGTTGGAGGCTTTTTCAAAACCGCCTATCGACTGGCAAAGCCCTTTGTTATCTTTATTGTTGCGGCCTTTTTGGTTGTAGGAATTGCAGAGACGCTGTTTCATATTCCAGGGATGGAGGCTCTGAATGCGTTCGGATTTGCATATATTGACTTGCAGATATGCGTTCTTTTGCTTGGAGCGAGTTTGTATGCCGCACTTACCTTGATGTCCATGCAGAGGGCAATGCGTGATTTTGAAAGGATTAACCTGTGACAATATGGATCATGTAAATAAAACTTTATATATTCCGCTGTACGGCAAGGCAAAGGTCAGCCAAATGGGGATTATTCTTGAGGATAGGACTGCTGAAAAGATATGGGCGGAAAATGCGGTACAGTTGGGAAGAAAATCAAAGTCAAAATGGCTGGCTTACTTTATGGCAATGCGGGCAAGGGTTTTTGACGAATGGGTCAGAAAGCTGATTGCAATGGATTCCGAGGTTCTCGTATTGCATATTGAGTGCGGCCTGGACAGCCGTGTACATCGTGTCGGGGCATCTGGTGTGCTCTGGTATGATCTGGATTTTCCGGAGGTCATCGCCCGGCGAAGAAGGTATTACAGAAAATGTTGCAGTGAATATTAAGAAGTGATATCTGCAACAAAGAAAAACCGCTGCAATTTCATCCCCATGCAGGATGAAGTTGCAGCGGTTTTGTATTTTCTGAGCAAGGGCGTCAAACTGCATTTTTACAGTTTGGGTACCATTTGCGAGGAAAATATGCGGGTGTCCAGAGGGGCGCAGCTCCTTTGGCTCTGGGTTTCCAATAGGGGCGAGAGCATCCCTGTTGGCACACGACTTTCCACGGAAAGTCTAGTGTGTTATACCTTTTGCTCCCGCTGGCGCTGGAAAGGGGCTGCGTTTGTGGCCGCACAGACACTTTCCAGTGACAGCAGGACAGGCGGATTTTGCCGAATTGAATACGCAAAAGCTGAATGAAGCATGAGCGAAATCTGCCTGTCCGTATGTAGGCGGTGAGAGGAAATCCGAAGTGAAGCGCAGGATTTTCTCGTGCCGCCGGAGGGAGCAAAAGGGATATATAATCTGCTCACTAAAACATAGCTTTGCAATAACAACCAAATCTCTCGGCACAAAAAGGCCGCCATCTCAACACCCAAAAATTGAGATGGCGGCTGACCATGTGTATATCCCGGATTATCGGCTGCCGTGCAATCAGCAGATCTGTACCGGTAAGAAAGGCGGGAGAGATGGGCGGAATCTTCCCTCTCGGTAGATTATCCAGCTGATTTTCGTAGCCAAGATGTCATCCCACCGGCTGTCTGCATCATAGCGTCCACCGAAATAGCTCCGTGGGTCATAGCCGTAGGTGAAGGAGTCGCCATACATAGCAGATGACATTCATCGCTCATTCCCTCTCTTTGCATTACTCAAACCGCCGGTAATAGTCTTCCAGCTTCTCATCGCAGATCCGCTCAATCTCCTGCTTTTCCTCCCGGGTCAGCTTCTTCCAGACGGACTCGTCCACCTGGATCACGCCCAGGGTCTTGGTGTGATGGAGCATCTGCATATCCTCAAACCGCTTGAAAGGGTTGGACAGGATATTCCGCTGAGCCTGGGCATCGGTGTAGCTGCCCTTGGCGTAGATGCTGTTGGCCTTCTCCACCACCAGACCAGCAGCCCGACGGGCCTCGTAGAACTCCCGGAAGTAGGTGACAATGTCGCTGAGTTTTACCCGACCCTTGTCATCGGCAAACAGCAGCACCGCCTTGAGGAGTACCGGTTTGTAGGAGTAGCTCATATCCATCTGCCGCACCATATCCAAAAACAAATCCTTGCGGTTGGAGTCGTCGATCAGCGTCCAGCCGTACTGTTCCGCATACTTCTGTAAAGTTTCCTCCTTGAAATACTTGAAGGTCCGGTGCTCACTCATGGGCACCACCAGATCGGGCACCAGCATTCCGTCCCGGACATACCGCTCGATGGTCTCTGTCTGCACATCCACCCGGCGGACAAACTCCATCTGGGAGATCATTCCGGCGGCTTCTTCCTGCCAGTTGAAGATGTCCACCAGCTCGTAGTCCAGGGCATCCACCGGCCAGTCGATGAGGGCATTGGGGCGCTCGCCTTTGTCATAAAGCCCCTGTTCAGTGGTTTTCTGCTGTTTTGTGCCCAGCACCAGTGCTCATGTACGGTAAAGAAGCAAGAAATCGAAAATAAGAGATAGACCGCCAGCACCACACTATTCCGAACAAAAGAATCAAAGAGCAAGACCAAAAGAAAAGCATTATGGAAATGTGCATAACAGGCTATTCCGTCATGGATAACTCTGTTCACAGAACATGGAAAAGCTAAAGTGCAGCTTTCCCACATTCTGCAAACAGAGTTACCCACAACTCCATAAGCCAGCCAGTTATACACATTCCCACAATGCCGACTACTGCGGAATCCCTCTCATACTTATCTGCAAAAACATGATAAGGATTCAATACCTTAATTTGGAAATATTTGTTGACCGAAAAAGTATTGATATTTGCACTTTCAAAAAATACTTGCGTGCGCAAGCATATTGATCTATAATGCTTTCTGATTGGAGGTATATATCTATGCAACTATTAAAATGGCTTTCCGTAACAGACCGATTTTACAAAATCTATTTGGACAAGCAACTTGCCCCCTATGGAATCAACAACAGTCAATATATGTTCTTAATCAAAATCTGTCGTTCGCCCGGTATTCTACAAGATTCTTTGTTGAATATGTTCTATGTTCATCCAAGCAATATTGTACGGACGGTTGCGACATTGGAAAAGCAGGGAATGATTACACGTTCTCCCAATGATAAGGATAAGCGGACATGTAAATTGTATCCTACAGAAAGAGCATTGTCTATTATTGACGAGATACAGACGATATGCGAAAAGACAGAAGCTCTTTTATTGCAGGGTATGAGCGAATCCGAGCAGAACCTTTTTATGGATTTCTTAATACAGGCGGGCAGAAATATCACATCGGAACTCCATATAGAGAGAAAGGGGGAGGAGTTCAATGACTGAAAATCCTCTGGGGTATGAAAAAATTTCAAAGCTGTTGAAAAATTTTGCTGTTCCCAGTATTGTGGCATCTCTTATCGGCTCAATCTACAATATTGTGGATCAGATTTTTATTGGTCAAGGGGTCGGTTA